>CANHHS010000088.1 GCA_947460445.1 Opitutia bacterium
GTTACGCAGTCATTGGCGGCAAAGAGAATGAGTTAGTGGCTAACCGCCTGCTGGCACGCATTCGCGGCGAACTTCGTACAGGCGTCGGCAAGGTGGTCACGCTTAAGCGTACTCCCGATTTTAAATTTGTACTCGATGAGTCAGCCGAAAGAAGCCTACGCATTCGTGCGATGCTCGATGACCTCGACCAGAAGGATAAAGATAAGTCGGCGGAGGGATAAGTCGGCGCCCTGATGAAACTTAATGGATACCTAAGGGTTAGTTAAGTATGCGCCCATGGATAATTGCAGGATCACTCGTAGGAGCATCTTTAACAAGTGCACCAAGTGAAGCCGTAGCGCCGCAGCCACACGTGGTCATCAAGACCGAAGGAGACTTTCGCATCATCCAAGCCAATGGGATTCCGAACCATGTGACAGGGCGCTTTCCGAGTCGTCAAAACCCCAACGCAATTGCAGCGAAAGACTATACATTTCGCGTCTCGCTGAAGCCACAAGTGGCCACGAGGCCGACCGCGACTGGCTACGCATGGTTCGGCGTCGCACTGAATGGCATCCCTTTTGAACCGGGCACTCAAGAATTCTG
This sequence comes from Opitutia bacterium, assembly GCA_947460445.1. Lineage (GTDB taxonomy): Bacteria > Verrucomicrobiota > Verrucomicrobiia > Opitutales > UBA953 > UBA8828. The sequence goes on from CANHHS010000088.1 coordinate 586, forward strand.
GAAGGAAGATCGTAACTCCGGATGGCATTATGAAGCTGTCGGTGGTGAATCAAATTTAGGCATCGATGCGAGCCTCGCCCATGTACAGCCCAATGGCGCTTACCACTACCATGGCCTCCCCCAGGGCCTAATCCAATTACTGGGTGGTGATAACAAAAAGATGACATTGGTGGGATGGGCCGCCGATGGCTTTCCAGTTTACGCGAATTACGGCTATCAGGATCCGAAAAATGCCAAGAGCGCTCTTAAGAAAATGCGTTCGAGTTATCGCTTGAAATTAGGCGACAGGCCCAAAAGTACGTCAGGTCCCAGCGGGAAGTACGACGGAAACTTTACAGAGGACTACGAATATGTCAGCGGACTCGGCGACCTCGACGAGTGCAATGGTCGCTTCGGCGTAACCCCAGAATTCCCACAAGGTATTTACCATTATTACATCACTGAATCTTTTCCGCTCATTTCACGGCAATGGAAAGGCTTAGCGGATTCAAGCTTTCAGAAACAAGGGCCGCCGCCAGGGACAACTACCAAGAAGCCCCGGCGAGAGAATGGCCCAGAGCAACTTAATCGGTAACAAAGCTGAAATCCTTAAGACAGCTTGGGGGCTGACGGCTCAGGGAAGTCAGCTAAAGTATCGCGGGTCGTGGTCGCACGACGGGCGTCGCGTGCTTCAGTGTCCAACTCAGTCCCTGCTCGCAGCTGCACGTGGGCGGGCTGTCCCTCAATCATCAATCGATCAACGGTCGCACGACGCGCTTCTGGCAACATGCCGACGTCACACGCGAGCCGTAGAAGTGAAAGGTTAGCCATCGACTCGCCACTCGTCAGGAGACGGGCATGGCGCAACGTGCCAAAGGCACGGGCAATACGGTCTAAGAACTTCTCTCCCTCAGACTCAATTAATCGCAATCGGGCATTTTCTTCCTGCTCAACCACATTACGCACCCAACCAGAGAGATGGCGCAAAATGGTGTCTTCGGATAAGCCAAGGGTTTGCTGATTCGAAATTTGAAAAACATTGCCAGCGGCATCAGAGCCCTCGCCGAGCCAGCCACGAACCGCGAGCCCATCTTGTCCGAGTGCCCGCGCAACCTTATCCATATGACCCGCCAAGCACAGGCCGGGCAGATGTAACATCGCCGAGGCACGCAAACCTGTGCCGACGTTGGTGGGACAAGCAGTCAAAAAACCAAGTCGGTCTGAATACGCCAACGGAAGTGCTGAACTCAAAGCGTCATCTAATTGTTCAGCAATGTGCCAAGCCGCCCGAAGGTGCCAGCCGCCCTTGACGACCTGTACGCGCAAATGATCTTCTTCATTGATCATCACCGAAACAGTTTGATCACGACTGACGAGAGCGGCTCCACCTTTACCCCCAGAAAGCTCCTTGGACACGAGGTGTCGCTCAACCAATGCCGCACGCTCTAACTCCGGAAGGGCCTCCATGCGCACCTCGTGTGCGCGGCGAAACTTAGGCATAGGATTCAATGCGCCTAAACACAACTCGGTCACTTTCGCGCGCTGGGCCGCCTTGGCCCAACCTGGGAAAGGATGGTCGTTTAAATTACGCGCGAGACGAATGCGCGTTGAGAGCACAATCGCTTGCTGCGCTCCCAACATATGGGTGAGTTCGTTTTCAGAAGAAAGGATGTCGCGGACTGACATAAATTTTAGGCGATTTGACCTTCAAGGTTACGGATTAAATCACGAAGGCGAGCCGCAGACTCATAATCTTCGGATTGCACAGCTTCATCCATCTCTCGCCGAGCTGCTTCCAAACGCATTTTGGCTTGCTCGGGTGAATAGGTGACCCCGGAAGGACTACGGCCAAGGTGATGGACGCCGCACTGAATCTTGCCAAGCAGGGGCTCCAGGGCAGGAAGGAGTGCTGTCCAGCATGCCGGACAGCCAAGCCTACCCTTCTTCCGGAAATCAGCGTCATTCATACCACAAGCAGAACACGCCAAGGTCGGGGGGATGTCTGTCTGAGAAAGCACCCCGGCAAGCTGGAAGACGGCAGGGTCGCCTGCCCCGCCCTTTTCAGCACAACCTTCACAAAGGTGCACCTTCGTAATCTGACCCTGGACGATCTGGGTAAGGTGAACGGTGGCGGTGGCGCCACAGACGGAGCAAGGGACGGTTTTGCCCATGTGGTAGTAGGGAAACAAGGTAGACGAGATTGGCAAGGGCAAGCGGGTTTGACTTCCTAAGCCGAACCGAGATGTTCAGAGCTCCCTGCGATGGCCACCTTGCCACGGATTGTCATTACTGGAGTCGGCCTAACCGCGCCGAACGGGAATACTTTAGCTGAATTCCGAGCCAACCTACTGGCCGGAAAGGCCCGTATCGCCGAAATCGACGTTCGTCACATGGGTAAGCACCCTGCCGGTGTCTGTGATTTTGACGCTACGCGGTGGCAAAAGCGCAAAGAGATCCGCAACGGCACCCGCGTCGGCTCAATCTCAATTTACTGCTCCCGCGAGGCCATTGTGAATAGCGGTCTCGACTGGGAGAAAACTGATAAGTCGCGCGTCGGCGTCTACCTCGGCATCACCGAGCACGGTAACGTCGAAACCGAAAACGAAATTTGGAATATCTCTCAGTTTAATAACGATACCAAATATTGGACGCATCACCACAACCCCCGGACCGTTGCCAATAACGCCGCTGGGGAAGTTACCATGAATATGGGTATCACGGGCCCTCACTACACTATCGGCGCAGCCTGTGCCGCCGGGAATGCGGGGCTCATTCAAGCGGCCCAAATGCTGCAACTGAATGAAGTGGATATTGCTCTCGCCGGTGGTGTCTCCGAGTCGATTCACACTTTTGGAATTTACGCAGGATTTAAAAATCAAGGCGCACTGGCTTCTCATGTAGATCCAGCCAAAGCCTCGCGTCCATTTGATAAGAACCGCAACGGCATCGTTATCTCTGAAGGCGGCGCGGTTTATGTCCTTGAGCGCCTCGATGATGCTTTAGCACGGGGCGCCAACATTATCGCCGAGATTGCGGGCTGGTGCATCAACTCAGATGCCACCGATGCCGTTTTACCAAACCCTGACCGCCAAGCAGAGTGCGTCCGTAAGGCGTTGGAACGTGCGAAAATGAAGCCAGGCGATGTGCACATTATCTCAACACATGCGACCGCTACCTCCATGGGCGACATCCAGGAGTGCATAGCCCTGCGCACGGTTTTTGCAGATTGTCCGCGCACCAAGATTAACAATACGAAGAGCTATATCGGTCACTGCATGGGGGCAGCGGGCGCCCTGGAACTCGCAGGCAATTTGCCATCGTTCCAAGACGGGATTGTCCACCCAACCATCAATGTCGACGACCTGGACCCTGAATGTGCCATACCTGGCCTCGTCATCAATCAGCCCGTCTCCATGGGCTCGGTGGACACCATCCTTAACAACTCCTTTGGCATGCTAGGCATCAATTCAGTCCTGATCGTGAAAAAATATGGGATTGCCTGACGGCTGGGGGTCTATTTGTAGGAGGCTGCTCTATGAACAAGGACGACGTTAAGTCCATCGTGCTCGACATCATCCGGGACATTGCCCCGGACGAGGACCTTTCTGCGCTTAAACACGAAGTGCGTCTCCGCGACCAGCTGACCCTGGATTCGATGGACTTCCTTGATATCGTCATGGAGCTGCGCAAGCAGCACGGCATCGAAGTGCCCGAAATCGATTACCCACAGTTGGCTTCTTTAGAATCCTGCGGGGAATACCTTTTGCCGAAGTTTAAGGCCAAAGGTAAGTAAGCCTACTATTTAGGAAACAACCGCTGCGCCATCCCCTGTCGCAGCCGTAAATATTGTTGGCCGATGGCCAAACTTCTTCGCGTAAGCATCAGCCAAGCCATTGGCTTCTTTTTCACCAAATTGGCTATCGCAAAGCGCCATACAGGCGCCGCCGAATCCGCCACCAGTCAAGCGAGCACCCAAAACCCCAGGGCACTCGACAGCACGCTCAACCAAGAAGTCGAGTTCGTCGCAACTATTGCCAAAAAGATCACGAGATGAAGCGTGCGAAGCGGTCAAGTTCTGCCCAACGCGTACCACATTCTTGGCGGTTAGAGCGGCGTGTGTATCACGGACGCGTGCAGTCTCTTCGACGACGTGACGTGCTCGCTTAAGCAAGTCACCACTTAAGCCACTGGCGGCAAGCAAAGCATTATCGGCAGAGGCTAAATCGCGGAGCGAGGGAACCTTCAAACGAAGTACAGCAAATGCGTCCATACACTCGCGATGGCGGGTGGCATAGAGCGAATCAATGAGTGCATGCTTTTTTTGAGTATTTAAAACCCAGAAACGCAAACCCTGTGGCATCGGTACATTCGAAAATGTATTTGTCGCGCAATCGATAGCGACGAGGTGATCTTTTTTTCCAAACGCTGAGCATCCTTGATCAAGGATGCCGCAAGGCATGCCAACAAATGTGTTTTCGGCTAAACGGCCGAGTTCAGCCATGCGCTTGCGGTCGACACTATAGTTGTAAAGCGAACTCAGCGCATAACCAGCTGCCAACTCAATGGCGGCAGACGAAGAAAGGCCTGCCCCCATGGGAAGGTCGTTGGTTACGGCTAAATCAAATCCATGCGAAACTGACATTCCTTCATCCCGCAGCACTTTCAGCATGCCGAGCGGGTAATTAACCCAACCATCGGTTCCTTGCACTGGCTGAACTTGATCGAGACTTAATTCGACCAAGTTTTTCTGTGACTGGCTTATTAAACGAATCACCTTATCCGTCCGCGGGGCAAGTGCCACATGGACACCCCGATCAATGGCTGCACCGAGCACTGGTCCGCCATTATAGTCTAAATGATTACCAATGAATTCTAGACGCCCAGGCGCACGCGCAATCACTGTAGCGGGCCGTCCGTACTGCTCCTGGAAGAAGGCTTTCATTGGGTACAAATCTGTAAACCGACCAAAGGGAGGGCGAGGTATTTTGCGATGCCAAGGGCTTGTCGCTGGAACCTAAGAGGCTATACTGGGGTATAACTGATATGCGCCCACTTATGCTAATAGCTGGAATTATCTGCTTTAGCTCTATCGCTATGGCCGAAACGGCGCGGCTCCGTAAAAAAGACAATGGCAACATTGTAGAGGTCGAAATTGTCGAAGTTCAGGTTGATAGGGTCACCTTCCGACTACCCGGCGGCGAACAAACACACACCATCGCCTGGGAGGGACTGGATACCGAATGGATTAAGCGCAATTCACCAGCGGTTTGGAATGAGCACGAGCTCATGCTCAAGCCAGAGCCCAAGACAGAAACAAAGAAAGAGGATTCTGGAGATCCTTTTGCAAAAGAGACTCCGCCCGCTGACACCAAGGAGCTCATTAAAAATCTTTCGAGCGCCCTCTCGGATCGTATGAAGGGCATCGACCCCTCAGCCATTAGCGGCTTCTGCAAA
>CANHHS010000089.1 GCA_947460445.1 Opitutia bacterium
CAGATGGCGCCACAGCTGTCGCAACCAAATATCTGGGCACAGAGATTACGGGGGTAAAAAATTTGGACTGGGAGGCATTAGCCAGCGATGGGGCCGGCAATCTGATTATCGGCGATGTGGGTAACAATCTTTCACGGCGACGTGAACTCGTTCTCTACTTTGTTCCCGAGCCTTTGTTAGGTGCAGCCAGTGCAACGCCGACACGTCGACTTTCTTTTACGTGGCCCGATCAAGTTGACTTTCCGGATCCCGATCAACGTCATGATTGTGAAGCAATGTTTTGGTATCGGGGTAAGCTGCATTTGCTCACGAAACATCGACGTGATACGGAAAGCGTATTGTGGCGCGTAGAAATCCCTGCGGTGTCGACGAAGGCATACTTGAGTCGTGTGGGTGCCTTCGATGCCCATGGCATGGTTACCGATGCGAGTGTCTCGCCCAATGGTAAGTTCTTGGCGGTTCTAACTTACCGAATGCTTTGGATCTTTAATATTTCCAAGACACCTGAGAACCCTCTCACAGGGCAGGCATGGGCAAGGCCTATTCAACTCCCCGTTAGTCAGTGGCAAGTCGAAGGCTGCGCCTGGCTTGATCATGAAACACTATTACTTGGCTCGGAAGAAGGTGGCCTCTTCCGAGTCAAGTTGGACGATCTAACCGGACCGCGTTAAGTTTTAGAGAGACTGAGCCGCAGCCACAACCGCTTCGACGGTTATGCCAAGTTCGCGCATAACGGTGTCGCCAGGTGCGCTTAATCCAAAGCGATCCGTGCCAATTGACTTTCCGGTAAGGCCCACGAGTCGACCCCAAGGCTGAGTATTGCCTGCTTCGACACTGACGCGCTTGCTGCAGTTCGGCGGAAGGACTTCGTCGCGGTAAGCTTGCGGCTGACGTGCGAATACTTCCAACGAAGGGAGCGAGACGACGCGTACGCTTGGCCCAATTTTTTCTGCGGCGGCGATTGCTAGCGAAAGCTCGCTGCCCGTTGCCAGTAAGATGTGCGTTAAGGCGGCACTTTCCTTGCGTGCAATGTATCCACCGCGAAGGGTACCTTGTCGACGTGTAGCGACTGGAATTGCGTCGAGTGAGGGTAGGTTTTGGCGAGAGAGGATCAGCGCAACGGGGCCTTCGCGACGTGAAACTGCATGGGCATAGGCCGCAGCACATTCTTCGGCATCACCGGGTCGCACGACATCGAGATTGGGTATGCAACGTAGTGCCGCCACCGTTTCAACAGGTTGGTGGGTTGGGCCGTCTTCACCGACGCCGACGGAGTCATGCGTAAAGATGTAGAAGGCCTGCAATTTCGCGAGGGCGGCCACACGGATTGAAGGTCGAAGGTAATCTGAGAACGTCAGGAAGGTGGCGCCGGATGCCTTAAAGATTCCGTGATAGGCAATACCGTTGAGGATCGCGCCCATCACGTGCTCGCGGATACCAAAGTAAAGATTGCGACCAGAGGGCGTTGCGATGTCGAAATCGCCCATGTCCTTTAGATAGTTTTTGGTCGATCCGTGTAGGTCAGCTGAACCTGAAAGGATCAGTGGGGATGCCTTCGCAACTGCGTTGAGCGCAATCTCACCTGAGACACGTGTTGCGTGGGCGTTTTTGCCGAATTCAGGAATGGCAGCGAGTAACGCGTTGGCGTCGCCATGATTACAGGCAAGACCCTTGGTAAGTTGGGCGGCTTTTTCAGGGTTGGCTTTTGTCCAAGCAGCAAAGGTCTGATTCCAGCTTGCTTGTGCCTGCGCCTGCGTCGCCTTGCGTGCCGTGAAGTAAGCACGTGTCTCTGGAGAGACAAAGAAGGTTTCGTCGGGTAGGCCGAGCGCCTTGCGGGCGGCAGGAATAAATTTCACGCCAGCTTCACCGTGACCTTTACTGGTACCTTGAACTTCAGGAATGCCTTTAGCGATGGTGGTCTTACAGATGATGAGCTTGGGTTTGCCGTTGGTAGCCTTACGAGCGGCTTCAAGGGCAGCTGAAATGGCGGCAATGTCGTGACCGTTGGGCAGGGTGGTGACATCCCAGTTGCAGGCTTGGTAGCGTTTGGCGGTGTCTTCGTTCTGCGTCTTGGAAGCCATGGCGTCCAGGGTGACGTCGTTGGAGTCATAAAGCATGACGAGGTTATCCAAACCAAAGCGTCCTGCGAACGAAGCTGCCTCATGCGAGATCCCTTCTTGTAAACAACCGTCACCGGCGAGACCGACGATGAGGTGATTGAAGATGGTGTGTTCCGCTGTGTTGAAATGTGCCGCGGCCATTTTTGCCGAAATCGCCATACCCACGAGGTTGCCGGTGCCTTGTCCTAAGGGTCCAGTGGTTGCTTCGACGCCTGCGGTCTCGCCAAATTCAGGATGACCTGGAGTCTTGCTATGGAGTTTGCGGAAAGCTTTCACCTCATCCATCGAGAGGTCAAAGCCAGCTAAGTGTAACCAGCCATAGATAAACATCGAGCCGTGTCCCGCGGAGAGCACAAAGCGGTCGCGATTTGGCCAGGTAGCGTCGGCTGGATTATGACGAAGGAAATCTCCGTAAAGGGCGGCGCCGATTTCCGCCGAGCCAAGGGGGAGGCCGAGGTGACCTGAGTGGCAGGCGGCGACCGCATCCATGGCAAGGCCACGTGCTTCGTTGGCGGCACGTTGGAGGGCTTGAGTGTCGAGTGGCATAAGGTAACTGACGGATAGGGGGCACTGGGGCGGGATTCCAGCCTTGAATGGAAGGCAGTCCCGCCCCTTCCTTAGAATCATGTCAAATCCCGCTCTAGAAGAAGGCCAAGCGCTGACCCTTGATTTCGGCAAGCTCCGTAAAATCGCTTCTGGCAAAGAAGACGTCATCCCCGCCGTAGCCCAAGACGCTGCTACCGGTGAAGTCCTGATTGTGGGATATGTGAACCAGTTGGCCTTACAAACCGCCCTTAAAGAAAAGAAGGCTACCTTTTGGTCGACCTCTCGGAATGAACTTTGGGTCAAAGGGCTGACGTCGGGCGACTTCCTTGAACTCCTTGAAGTGCGTGTGAACTGCGAGCAGAACTCGATCCTTTACCGTGTGAAGCCAGCGGGGCAGGGTGCCTGTCACACCAAAGGACCGAATGGGCGTGCACGCTCAGGTTGTTACTACCGTCGATTAAAGTCGGACGGTGCGCTTGAGTTCGTTGCCTAATTTATCGCGGCGGTAGATGTTCGGCGGCTTCGCTTGATTGCACGTCTATACGAATCACAACGAGCTGCGTGCGGCGGACAACACGTTCATAACCGGGACGAGCAATAAAACCTAACTGAGCGTAGTCGCCTTGCGCAGACGTTAAGCGTTTAAGTGCGGCCTCGGCGGCATCACTGTCTAAAAACTCCAGCGCAAAGGTTACATGCAGTCGGCCGGCTTCAGCATCCTCATCAACAGCTATGCTGATGGATCGGGCAGACGCAAAGACGTTACCCGCAAGAGGGCCAATCCAGCTGCGCCTTGCCGCAACTTGGGCAAAGCGTATAGGTTCGCTGGTATAAACAATAAGCAACGGGTTGTCTTGGGCCTTGAGCAATGCATCTGCAATCGCGGGCAGGCCAATGCGGCTCTGGGTTGCGGGTGCGACTTCCACGCTTTCATCTCCAGGACTAAAACCAAAATCTATGGTTGGATTTTGGGTTGATTGAAAGGCAGTGACGAGGCGATCACGTGTCGAGCCCACACGATTTATCTCATCAATCAGCGCGGGTGCGCCTGCGATTTTTAAGCCTGCAGACGATTGTCGTGCGGTAGAAATAAAGATGCGTCCAATTGTGCCATGATTGCGTTCGAGTGAAAGGGACGTGCCTCGCGTGAACCAAAAGATCGCACTCGCGGTTAATACTAAGCTGGTAACTAACCAAAACGTCCGCCGACGAAAATTCATATAATCACTATGTTGAGCCGTTGAATTCTCGCAATAAAAAGGGCGACCAGCGGTCGCCCTTTTTGGAGTGAGTCGTTTAAAAGCTTACTTACCTTTGCCAGCGGCCTTCTCGCGACGTGCTTCTGCGGCACGGACGATGCTTTGGGCTAGCTTCTGAATAGGGTAGTCGAGTGTGGCATCACCGGCTGAACCATTTTGTGTGATAGTGATGCGGCGAATGAGGTCAGCTCCTGTGGCTTTATTGGCTGCAACTTCTGTGGAATCGCCATCAGCAGGCATGGTTAGCATGCTACCAAAGCCGAGCATGCCCTTTGCTTGGCTAATATTTTTCTTGGCAGCAGCTTCATCAACGAAATCAGCGTGAACACGGAGGGTTACGTCGGTGGCGCTTTCGCCCAAGCCTACAATGACTGCTTTGACGCCACTGCGTTTGGCGAGGGCAGCCTTAGCCTCGGGGGTCGCTGTAGCATCTGGTTTGCGCTTCGCGGCCTCCGCTTCCTCGATCGCGGCAACATTGGCCGAGATAAGCAACCAGCCATTTTTTACAGAAGCATCCGCAGTCGTTAGGCCGGCATGTTTCCAAGGCTTGCTCGATGTGGCAGCGGTAACTGCGCGCTCGATGTTGGAGGTTTCGGCAGCGACGACAGTGCTTCCGTCGACGATTACGAGTTCGACGGTCATGCTCGGGCTGCTTTTGGTTGGCTCAGATCCAGAGGCCTTCGCGATGGCGTTACCGAAGGCTTGGGCATCCCAAGCCTTAAGGCCTTTGACGGTACGGTTGGGCACTTTGTTGGCTGAAGCGAATGCTTCAATGCGAGCCTTGTTGAATTTACCACGGACAAGTGCGACGAAGCTCTTCTCGTCGCCGGCATTGGCGACGACGGTCACGTCACGAAAATCTTCGTCGAGTTCGAACCCCAGTTCGTTCTTTAGGGCGATAACGACTTTATTGGCGTCAATCTCTCCGATAAAGGCATCGGTCAGCGCTTTGCCGATCTGGGTTTTGTCGATGGTCTCATTCGAGACATGGACGGCAAGGTCAGCGCTGTCAGAGGGCAGGCCACTGGTAGGTAGGCCGGCTGAGACGACGGCAGAGAACGCGACGAGCGCTGTGAGGAGGATGGGTTTCATAATTTTAGGTTTAGTGTTTAAAGTTATTTAGTCTTCTTGGGTGCAGGCGCTTTTGCGGGTGCATCCATTTCTTCATCTTCGGTATTCGTTGGTGCAGGGGCGGCTTTTTCTTTCGCTGCTTCGCGTGCCATTTGTTCTACCTTGTCGCACAACTTACCGAAAAGAACTTTGGCATGGTCTAAGCTGTATGCACTACGGATGAAGACAGTTGCACCGTCCTGGGTGGTTTTGATGCCTGCAAGGAAGTCTGCCGCTTCGCTCTTATAGTACTTCGTGTCAGCGTCATCTTCATCAGCCTCAACCGTGCCTAAGTTGCCAATCGCGAGTGCGGCGGTGATTTCTTGTGCAGCGGTCTTGGCTTTGGCTTCATCGCTGAAGTTGACCTTCGCACGCATGAGAAAATCTTTAGTGTCTTCGCCGACAACAAACGTCACGTCTTTAAAGCCAAGCTTATCGGTTTTTAACGATTCAGGGTCGACGGCTTCTTGGATCTTGCGGACGTTGGCGTAAATTTGCGTGTGGTGTAAAGGGGTTGCATTGACTTCGGCCTGTGCGCTGGCGGGCAACTCAAAGCTCGGTTTTTTATTGCGCCAGCATGCGATGGTCATGCTCATCTCGCGGACGGGTGATAGGACAAGTACATTGTCTTCGGGCATCACGACGGCGTAGTCCTTGAGCACCTCCATGGCCGATTCTTCAGTCCCAACGTCTTGATTGAGCGCTTTCAAAAGTGCGATCACCAGTTTGCTGCCTTCCCATCCGGTAAGATCACCGATGACAACTGGGCTGACGCCTTGTTCTTTAGCGAAGGTGTCAAAAGCAGATTTAAGAAGGTCGAGGTGGATGACGCCGTAGAAAGAATAATCCGGACCTTCTTCGCCTTCGCCCTTCGTGATGCGGATTCCCAGCTTAATGATGTGGGTTCCGTCAGGCTTTAGGCCTAAGCGATTTAAAAGCGCCTTATTGTTCTTGGCGGCTACTGGGTCGAG
>CANHHS010000090.1 GCA_947460445.1 Opitutia bacterium
AAGGCCATGGGCAGGAAAGCCAGTGACACGAAACGTTGTCGGGATGCCAACTGAATTACAAATAAAGAGGTAACGATTCGCACCGTAAGCACGCTCATCTTTCGTCCAAGGGTACAGCGTGCCTACTTTTCCTTCGTCCGCTTTTGTCGTATTTGCCTCCAAGGCATTACGAGCTGAAGAACCTAAAGGGTATGCATGACGCTCTTCGACCGTCGTAACTTTAAGGTCGTTTCGTTTTTCCCCAAACAGAAACACCTGACTTAACGCACGGTCTCCGTTTAACTCACGTCCACATTGGGCGTAGGCACTATACCACTCTTTCCATGTTGCCTTCACTTCGTTGCGCGGAAACAGCGACCAAAGCAACATGCCATCTGCACCTGACATCATCCCGAGGTAAACATCGTGTCGAACCCAAGGCGTAATCAATCCGCGGTCGGCGGGTTCTGGATCGCGAGCGAGCTCGGGCATATTCAAAACGACCTTGCCCTTACCTGCCCTATCTGCCGCCAAGCGCATCTGTTCAATCGACCAACGAACCCAAGCTCGGTTGTCTTTTTGACCAGCTCCATTGGCATAGCAACCCTTCGCAACAACATCAACTAAGGGCGCAATGTTTGCCAGAGAGTTCGCATCGCGGTGATTCGGATTATAAAGAAAAATTGGCCGATGTTTTGTGTCGTTTGCGCGAATCGTATCGGCGACTGCCTTGAGGTAATCCATTTCGTTTTTACGCCACGGACGAAGCTCTTCGGGTTGTACTGCCCACATCACTAAGTGCTGGGCACCATCGTGAGCCTTAACAACTGCCGCTACGCGTAGTCGAACTTCATCGAGTGAAATCTTCGAAGCCGCGTCCCAGCTACCACTGCTATTGCCTTCAAAAGCACCTACTTGAAGAACATACGGAAGCCCGGCCTTTTCGCAGGCAGCCGCCTGTCGTTCGTTGCTCCCACCATACGCTGGGCCGACGACAGTGAAACCATTGGCTAAATCACGCACACCTTGACCCGAGTACCCCGCATAGACCATACGTCGGCCTTGTGGATAGAATTGCTGAGGATCCAACCCGGCACCCTTGTCAGCAGCGGGTTTCAAAAACGCATCCCTCTCTGCCATTGATGGCTTACAAGCAATGAGCGTGAGTGTACTTAAAATTAAAAGTAGCCGCATGTTAACAAGCACAGGACAGCAGAATCGATTCTCTAGAGTAATTAATTAACCGTCTTCCCGTCCACTTTACGCGAAATTCCCAACGGATTACTTGCTTGCAGTTCAGAGGGTAACGCGGAGTCGATAAACGACTGAAAGCAGACAAGACGGGTAAAGCGATAGATGGCATTGGAGCCAACGGATGTGGAGCGTCCATCTGAGAGCGATGGGTATGGACCACCGTGCACGATTGCGTGCGAAACTTCGACGCCCGTGGGGAATCCGTTGAGGACAACCCGCCCAGCCAAAGTGGCAAGTTGGGCAACGAGATCTGCGTTAGCTGCGAGTTCAGTATCCGTCGCATGGAGTGTGGCGGTGAGGTTGCCCTCAAGGCCGGCGAGTACTTCGCGGAGTTGGGCAGCGTTGTCACACCATACCACGAGGGAGCACGGACCGAAGATTTCGCCCTGCAGCACAGGATCAGCGAGGAAGTCTTTAGCTCCGACAGCGAGCAAAGCGGGTTCAGCACGATTGGGTTGGCCGCTATGGGCTGCGCGAGCGAGCACCTGCACGCCCTTATGAGCAATACGCGAGGCAAGGCCCGACTGGTATGCCTTAGCGATGCCTGTGTGAAGCATGACGCCTTCAGCTGCACCCTTAAAGGCTTCCGCTAACTTCTGCGCAAAGGCTTCTACGGAAGGAGATCGTGTCAAAAGTATCAAGCCGGGTTGCGTGCAAAATTGACCGACGCCGAGCGTACAAGAGCCGAGCAAGCCGGTGACAATGGCGTCACCGCGTGAAGCTATAGCGCCTTCCAATAATACCACAGGGTTCACACTGCTCATTTCAGCATAAACGGGAATAGGCATCGACCGCGCAGCGGCTATATCCATTAAAGCACGCCCACCTGATCGGGAACCCGTGAAACCAATCGCTCGAAGTTCAGGTGCACGCGCGAGGTGCTGTCCAATGGTGCGACCATCTCCAACCAACATTGAAAATGTACCTTCGGGGAGGCCCGCCGCACGAACCGCATCGACAATTAAACCACCTACCAGTTCGGCAGTTCCTGGGTGCGCAGGATGCGCGACAACAATCACTGGACAACCCGCTGCAAGTGCTGAGGCTGTATCGCCACCAGCGACTGAATACGCGAACGGGAAGTTGCTCGCACAAAAAACCGCGACAGGGCCGAGCGCACGGCACATCGAACGGTGATCAGGCTTGGGCACAGGTTTGCGGTCTGGATTGGCGGTTTCAATACGTGCATCAACCCAGTCACCTTTTTCGACTAAATCCGCAAAGAGGCGAAGTTGTCCGACTGTGCGACCAATTTCACCTAAACAGCGTGCTTCGGGTAACGCAGTTTCAAGCTGCGCGCGGGCAGCCAACACTGGCGCAGATGCCTCAATACGTGAAGCAATGTCGCGCAGAAATAGCGCCTTCGTTTTGCCACTTTGAGCGGCTAAAATTGGCGACGCATGACCCGCACGTTTTGCAGCCTGGTCAACTTCGGCCAAACTTGCGGTGTGAAAAACTGGCTCAAGCGAAGCTGTTGTTGCAGGATTGATTCCCGTAAACGTCACTCCGCCTTTTTGACCACGAGCAAAGCCCAGAAATGACAGGCCAGCGAGTGAATGGTTCATTAACGTGGGGACTTACGGGCAAACGACGGGCGCAGTTTTTGTGCGTCTTTATAAGTCTTCGCGCAAAGCGCGAGATCTGCCCCCGAGAGCTCAAGGCGAGGCGCACGTACCGTCGCACTGCTTCCATGAGTTTTGTTCTGAATCCATTTAATATGCTGAACGAACTTGGGAACCGTATCGAGACGGAGCATCGGGAGGAACCACTTATACAGGGCATCGGCTTTCGCCTTGCTCGCCTTGTCGCCTTTCATGGCGAGTTCATACAGTTGTACGGATTCAGCAGGGTAAGCATTCACTAGGCCTGCAATCCAACCGCGTGCGCCAGCAGCAACGCCTTCAAGAATACAGTCGTCCATGCCAACTAGGATGGTGAGGCGGCTTCCGATTAGATTGTTCAAAGCCGTCACACGACGGGCATCGCCCGATGACTCTTTGATTGCCTCAAGGTTTTTGTGTTTCGCAGCAAGGACGGCAACTTGTTCAGGCAGGAAGTCGGTCTTATACGCAGGAGGGTTGTTGTAGAGCATGCAGGGCAACTTTGTTGCGCCGATAACTGCCGAGACGTGCGCTCCCATTTCACGCCAATCCGTGCTGTAAACGTACGGAGGAAGAACCATGAGGCCTCCGCAACCGAGCATTTCAGAAACCATGGCGAGATCGACAGCCTCTTCCGTGGAGAGTGCCGCAATGCCGGGGATAATTGGCGTACCGGGAACCGCTTTTACACAGGTCTCAATCAACTCAATCTTCTCATCAAACGTTAAGGTCGCGCCTTCACCTAACGAGCCGCAAGGGACAATCCCAATGGCGCCTGAAGCAACCATCCAGCGACATTGGCGGGTGATTTCGTTAACATCCAATGAGCCATCTTTTTTAAAAGGGGTCGTGATAGCAGGAATGACGCCCGTCCAATTAGCGCGGACAGTTTTCTTGGCGGAAGATTTTTTCATAATATAAAGAATGAGAAGATTGCAGAGGTGCCAAATGGGCAAGCGTGAAGGAAAGCCTGCAATCTAATTACACGGGGGCCGCTCAAGCGTAGCGGTCAGGATGCACGTGGTCTAATTTCACCGACAGCGGTTCTTGGCAGATAATCTGCGCCACAATTTCGCCTGTCACTGGACCTAAACTCAAACCCATCATCGAATGACCAGTTGCCACGACAAGGTTGTCCTTCGCAGCTGTACGTCCGAGGTAAGGCATGCCATCGGGCGGGCAAGGACGCAGGCCTGCCCAAACCGGAAGTGTCTCAAAGTCTTTCTCCTGAAATGCTGGGTAATAACGGCAAAAGGATTTTACGATGCCACGCACGCGTGCCGGATTCACAGTCATATCATTACCCGCAATCTCCATAGTGCCGCCAACAAGCAGTGAAGATCCCATCGGGGTCACAGCCACGCGTGCTTCCGTTAAAATCGAGCAAAACCTGGAGAGCTGTACCGGTTGCGTTACGCGCATACTGTAACCCTTCCCTGCTTGCATCGGCATACGTAAGCCTAGTTGCTCGGCGGCATCGGGCGACCAAGCACCCGCAGCGAGAACAAATTCACTCCCAGAAAATTCGCCTTGAGTTGAAACCGCTGCAACCAATCGACGGCCTTCGCTGCGCCAGCCGGTAACCTCGGCATTCCAGATAATCTTTCCTCCACGATTTAAAATGTCCTGGGTCAGTAATTGGACGAGTTTGCGCGGGTCAAAGTGTGCATCGCGCTTCATGAGCACCCCGCCCTTCACGGCGTAATCAATGCCAGGATCGCGACGGCGAAGCTCCTCGACCGTTAGTACTTCGGCAGGGACACCCATCTCGGTTGACTTAGCGGCGAACGCAATTTCGTGTTCCAGTGCCGCTTGAGTTTGACAAAGCATCAAGAGTCCAACGTCCGCGAAATCAAAGGATTGAGGCAATTCGGCACGGTGACGAAGGTATAACTCTCGGCTGCGTAAATTAAGGTCTCGGAGAACGGGTGCGCATCGATCGACATGCTTATGGGTCGATGCTTTCCAGAATTTTAGTCCCCACGAAGCGAGTTTAAGGTCGAGTCGCGGACGAATCCAAAAAGGGCTCTCGCCGTCCAACATCCAGCGGAGACCCATCGCAACCATACCTGGAGCAGCCAGCGGCACAAAGTGACTCGGCACAATCATACCCGCGTTACCCAACGAACATGAATCGTGGGCAGCATCGCCTCGCTCAAGCAATACCACTTGTCGCCCGCGACGTAGTAATTCATGTGCCGCACTTAACCCGACAATACCACCGCCGACGATTACAACGGGTTGGCTCATGAATTTCGGATACCCCAAGCAAAGGGATCGCGTGCATCAAAACAGAAAGTCGACTCAGCAACGACATAAGCCGTACCCGTGATGAGCGGCTGAATCTTACCATCGTTTAATTTCCGGTATGAGGCCGTAAATACGCTGCCAATCACGCTCTCTTGCTTCCAGATTTCGCCCTCAGCCAATTTTCCGTCGGCGGCCAAGCAAGCGACTTTCGCACTCGTGCCTGTACCGCAGGGGGAACGGTCATAAGCCTTACCCGGACAAAGCACAAAGTTACGGCTATCAGCTGTAGGTGTCGGCGCAAAGAGCTCAACGTGGTCAATAACCCCTCCTTCTGCCCCCATGATTTTTTGGGCATCAAGGGCTTGGCGAACGCGCCAAGTGTAATCCGTCAGTGTATCCACGTTATCGAGTGCGATGCGCTGACCGTGCTGTTCGATTAGGAAAAACCAGTTTCCGCCCCAGGCTATATCCCCGGAGACGACCCCGATGCCTGGGACTTCGACTTTGGCCGCTTTGGTGTGTCGATAGGACGGCACATTCGCGACAGTCACGGATCCGTCTACATGGAGCGTTGCCGAAACAGGGCCAACCGCTGTGTCGATGCGTACTTCCCCTGGTTTAACTTTACCTAAATGGGCAAGTGTAACGACTAAGCCAATCGTGCCATGGCCACACATCCAGAGCGTACCAACGTTATTAAAAAAAATGACGCCAAACTGACATGACGGGTCGTGTGGAGGCACGAGCAAGGCACCTACCATGACGTCCGAGCCGCGTGGCTCATTCACAACTGCAGAACGAAAAGCGTCATGCTGGTCACGAAAACGCGTGAGTCTTTCGGCAACAGTGCCCACACCCAAATCAGGACCGCCCGCAACAACCACGCGTGTTGGCTCTCCGCCCGTGTGAGAGTCAACAAC
>CANHHS010000091.1 GCA_947460445.1 Opitutia bacterium
GCTTGGACGTCGATTGAAGGCGCCAAAATTACCAGCGGTCTTTCGCCAGCCGGTAAAGCCGTTAGGATTCGCGAAATGAATCAAGCTGGTCGAAAGGTGCTCTTTGTCGGCGATGGACTGAATGACCTTGAAGGGATGTCGGATGCGCACGCGACATTAGCCATGGCGAGTGGTGCGGATTTAACACAACAGAGCTGCGACGCGGTCGTGGTCGTCGACCGTCTATCCACCATTCCCGAGTCGATTCAGCTTTGCCGAAAAGTCCGTCGTGACCTCCAAGTTAACCTTTGGATTTCGACAGGGTATAATTTTGTGGGAATTGGCTTGGCCGCCGCGGGCTTGCTTGCCCCCTGGGTGGCGGCCGTGGTTATGCTGACTTCTTCGCTTTTAGTGGCTGCCCGGGCCGTCCGCTCGGCTAGTCCTGACGCGGTTTAGGCGTCCCATCCTTGTCAGAGGGCATCGAGTCCGTTAAGTCTATAGCCCTTAAGCCCCTCCCGATGAATCGCCTGTCCGCTTGTTTGTTATTCACTTCCGCACTCTTTGCGCAGCAATCGCCTTCGGCTTCGCAGGTCGCCGGCCTCGAACAAGACGTTGCCCAAGTTCGCATGGATGTTGCCCGTCTCTCAGAGCAAATCACTGATTTGCAAAATGCCGTCCGTGCCTTGCGTTCGAACCCTGCACCTGCGGCTGGAAATTCAACTGCAGATCGCCAAGCCATTCTCGCCGAAGTCGATAAGAAGACGAACGCATTGCGCACGGAACTCGATGCTGCTTTTGCGACATTTACTAAGCAGGTGAATGCAGCGCTTGCGAATCGAACCAACGCAACAGCGGTTGTGCCTGTTGCGCCAACTGCTGGCCAGCCTGTGACGCCGGTAGCTGAACCAGCCGCACAACCTGCAGCAACTCGACCAGCGGACAACCTTCCGGCCGACATGCCACGTACGGGCATTCGTTATAAGGTGAAGGCAGGCGAGTCTTTAAGTGGTATTGCCCGTCGTAACGGATCGAAGGTTGATTGGATTTTGAAAGCGAACCAGATGGACAATCCTAACCAAGTTAAGGCAGACTCGGAAATCTTCATCCCTCAGCCCTAATCCCCTTAGGCTGATTTCATATGAGCACCCCTAAAAAATCGAATCTTGGACGCGGCCTTGGCAATTTAATTGCTGGTGGCGCTGGCAACAAACCTGCACCGACTCCTGCACCAATTCCAGGAGTAACGACTTCAACGCCTTCACCTTCTGCGCCTGTTGGTATTCTTGAAGTAGCTGTCGGTCAGATTGTACCCAATCCACGTCAGCCACGTCGCGAATTTGATGACCATTCGGTCAAGGAACTTGCGGAATCCATTCGTGCGGAAGGTCTCATTCAGCCGGTCGTTGTTCGCAAAGTTGCGGGCGGTTATGAATTGATTGCCGGTGAACGTCGTCTCCGTGCATTTAAGTTATTAGGTATTAAGCTTATCCCTGCACGCGTCTTGGAAGTGAATGATGCTGCGAGTGCGGTGCTTGCGTTGGTTGAAAACTTACAACGTGCAGATCTGAATCCAGTCGATGAAGCCCTCGGGATTGCATCGCTGATGCGCGATTTTAAATTAACCCAAGAAGCGGTTTCAGAGCGTCTCGGTAAGCCACGCGCAACCATTGCCAATTCAGTCCGACTGCTGCAATTGGACCGCGAGGTTTTAGGCTATTTAACCAAGGGAAAATTAAGTGCAGGTCATGCGAAGGCTTTGCTCGGACTTGAGCAGGCTTCGCATCAAATCCAGGCAGCACGTCGGATTGTCGAAGACGATCTTTCGGTGCGTGCGACTGAAAAGCTGATTCACCAACTCCAAGCGGCCCGTCCGCATGACCGCCGTCGCAAGGTCGCTGATGTGTTGGCCGATATTCAAAAGCGTCTGACATCACACTTAGCTGCACCTGTCACCGTGGTACGTCGTGGTCCCAATGGACAGATTACGATTCGTTACGTCGGCGATGAAGACCTCCGCCGTATTCTCGAGAAGCTGGGACTTAAGGGAGACTAAAGACTAAGGACTAAGGACTAAAGTCTGACTTCAAGACTCTTACCTTGCCCTTTCCTGGCCTGCAATGGCCTTTAGCCTTTAGTCATTAGTCTCGTTAGGTATGGCGCCGCCAGCGCCGCCTTATGCCTTCTTTACGAAGCAGGACTTGAGGCCCATTTTCGTGCCGTCGATTTTGCAGTCGATGTCGTGGTCGCCATCGACCAAGCGGATGTCTTTGGCTTTGGTGCCTTGTTTAAGTACCTGCGATGAGCCGCGTAGTTTGAGGTCCTTGATGAGTACGACGGTGTCTCCATCGGTTAGGATATTGCCCACGGCATCACGCACGACCTTCGGGCCATCTGTTATCTCACTCGCGGCTTCGCGCGGCCATTCATGTCCGCAGGTCATGCACTCCCATTTGTCAGCATGTGCGGCGATGTCAGCCATTGTGCATTCGGGACACGCAGAAGGGTCGATAGGCATCACTCAATCAGTGGGCCCTTTCAGTTTGCGGCAAGCGGAACCTTCGTGGATGATTTTGGTCTAAAACCGATGCCCCGTCTTAGCTTACTGCTCGCATTGGTATGCGTACGCGTGTTCGCCCAAGAGCCTTTTAGTGTACCCCAAGGCTTTGTCGCGGAGACAGTCTACACGGTTCCTAAGGCTACGCAGGGGTCATGGGTTAGTCTCGCGGTCGCTCCCAATGGCGATCTCGTCGCTGGCGATCAAGGCGGTGGGCTTTGGCGCATAGCGTTGTCTGATCCAAGCAAGCCAGTCGTTACGCCTATCGCCACACAGTTTAAGGGAGCTCACGGTCTGCTCTTTGTCCAAAACTCACTTTACGCAATTGTCGCCGAAGGTGGTAACACCGGTATTTGGCGTCTACGCGACCCCAAGGCCGACGGCTCTTTCTCGGATCAAGTCTTATTGCGACGCATCCAAGGCTCGGGTGAACATGGCCCGCACCAGCTTGTACTCGATCGAGACGGCACCATCCTCGTCATCGCAGGCAATCATACGAAGTTACCACCCGACGATTTGCCTGGCCCCAAGCCACATTGGGCTGAAGACACTTTGGTCGATCGTTTCGAGGATCCCAACGGACACGCAGTCGGCATCCGCGCGGTCGGTGGTTGGATTGCCCGCATGAATCAAGACGGCACAGGTTGGCAGCGTGTGACGGTCGGTATGCGTAATGCGTACGACCTCGCGGTGGCTCCCGACGGCGACATCTTTACGTATGATAGCGATATGGAGTGGGACATGGGCGCCCCTTGGTACCGTCCGACACGCATCTACCTCGCCACGCCCGGCGGAGAGCTTGGTTGGCGCTCTGGCTCCGCCTGCATTCCTGAGCCAACCATCGACACACAACCGCCGATTCTTGAAATCGGTCCAGGTAGTCCAACGGGAGTTACCTTTGGCACGGGTGCCAAGTTCCCCGCTCGTTACCAACGTGCCTTCTTCGCCTGCGATTGGACTTATGGAACGCTTTATGCGATTCATCTGACGCCTAATGGGGCTGCTTGGTCGGCGAAGAAAGAAGTTTTCGCGACGGGCAAACCGTTCCCGCTCACAGACGTTGTCGTGCGGCCTCAGGACGGCGCGCTTTACCTGACGGTGGGTGGTCGTGGTTCGCAGAGTTTGCTTTACCGTATTCGCTACACTGGCGCCGAACCAACTGTGCCCGTCGGCTGGTACGAGGCTACACCCGAGCAGAAACTACGCCGTGAGCTCGAGCAACTTCGTCTTTCGACCGTGTCAGCTATCGCACTCGACAAAGCTTGGCCGCTGATGGGGCATAAGGACCTCTGGATTCGCTACGCTGCCCGTATCGTCGTCGAGGCTCAGCCCGTCGAGCTTTGGCAGAAGCACGTGGTATGCACTCCGCGCGAAATCACCGATTGGCTTAAACTTAATGCTGCCTTGGCCCTTGCGCGCTGTGGCAACCCAAAGTCCGAGGATCAGTTCCAAAGAATCATGGAGATTGCCATGAAAAATGAATACAAAGACCTCGTTCGCGTGATGCACGTCGCATTGGCTCGTTACGATGTACCCGATGTCGCTGTCGGATCGCAGCGTGACTTCAAAGCTGAATTACGCAGAATCACACCGCGGAGTACTTTTTCCGGGCGAACGGATGCGCTGGGCCGTCAATTGGCGGAACTCGCTGTTGCAGTTGAAGCCCCCGAAGCTCCGGCAGAAATCATTCAACTGATGCGTGAGGCGAAGGCGCAACCAGGTCTCTCTGTCGATAGCGATCTACTCACGCGTAATGGTAATTATGCCAAGGATGTTAACGCGGCATTAGCAGTGACTCAGACTAACGTTCGTATCGGATATGCCGTCTATCTCGCACGGGCTAAAGTTGGTTGGACGCCAGAGTTGCGCCAAGAATTCTTTGGGATGCTCGATGAGATGGCCGAGGCTAAAGGCGGACACAGCTTACGCGGTTTCGTCGTCAATATTCGCAAGGCTGCGCTCGAGAATGTGCCTCAGGCTGAGCGCGCAGTCTACGCCGAGATTAAGGCACCGAAAGTCACCGAGGTGCTTCCCGTCGCTAAGGGGCCTGGGCGTAGCTGGACCGACGAAGGAATCCTCGCTGCATGGAAAAAGTCCAACGGCCATAACTTCGAGAGCGGACAACGTATGTTCCAAGCGGCTGCCTGTTCAATGTGTCACCGCGTCGGCGATCTTGGTGGTGCGCAGGCGCCTGATCTCACCGGCGTCGGTTCGCGCATGACGCCCACCGACCTTATTCAAAGCATCGTTAATCCTAGTGCGGTGGTGTCAGATCAGTATGCCCAGTCTGTTATTGTGCGTACGGATGGCACTAAATTCATCGGAAGAATCATTTCAGATGACGCCGATAAAGTGCAGTTCGCCATCAATCCCTTTTATCCATCTCAACAAATCACAGTGAATCACTCCGACATTCAATCGATGGAGCGTTCGGCAATTAGTCCGATGCCCGTCGGCTTAGTGAATACGCTTAATGAAAAAGAGCTCACAGATTTAATGGCCTATTTGTTGGCAGCTGGAAATAAAGCTGACCGTCTTTACCAAAAATAAGGGCGGATTGCTGGCTCGCAAAATGCCCGAAGGTTGTCCTACGGTAAGGCATGTCAATCGCTCTGCTCTTCTCTGGCCAAGGCGCACAAGTGGTAGGTATGGGCAAGTCTCTCTATGAGGCTAATCCTGTCGCCAAATCGATTTATGACCGGGCAGCTAAGGTCCTTCCGTTCGACCTTAAGGAGGTTTGTTTCAACGGCCCAGCTGAGACCTTGACGGAGACCCGGGTCTGCCAGCCTGCGCTCTATGTGCAAGGTTATGCCATTGCTGAAATCCTGCGCGAACGCGGCCACCTTAAGGACCTCAAGGCATGCCTCGGACTCTCCCTTGGCGAACTAACGGCATATGCCTATGCGGGCGTATGGGATTTTGAGACCGGTTTGCGCATTGTTGCTGAGCGTGGTCGTTTGATGCAGCAAGCCTGCGAGTCATCTAAGGGCGGTATGGCTGCAGTGATTGGCGGTTCGCGCGACGATATTGCTAAACTCTGCGCTGCCTTTGACATCCAAGCGGCTAATTTCAACTGCCCTGGGCAGGTTGTCATTTCAGGTGAAGCTGAGAAAGTGAATGCGGCCGTGGCCCGCGCTAAAGAGTTTGGTCCTTTCAAGCTTGTTAAAGCACTCACAGTTGCCGGCGCGTATCATAGTCGCCTGATGGAGCCTGCACGTGTTGCCTTTGAGAAATTCCTCCAAGACATTCCATTTAACGCACCCAAAGTAACGGTGTATACGAATACGACAGGTGAAGCGGTTAGTGATCCATCAGCTCTGCGTACAGCGTTAGCAAAACAAGTCGTCTCCTCGGTCTACTGGGAAGACAATTGTCGTGCCGCCGCCGCAAGTGGGATTACCCAATTTTATGAGTGTGGTCCTGGTGCCGTGCTTGCTGGCATGATGAAACGCACTGCGCCCGAAGCGCC
>CANHHS010000092.1 GCA_947460445.1 Opitutia bacterium
CATTTAGTGGAAGTGTAGAGGCCAGACTTTACAGTATATACTTTCCATTCGCCTAGGGCGGGTAGAGTTGTCCCGGTAGCGATAATTTGGTGACGATCCCCGACACAGGCCCAAAAAGCCGTCCGTCTTTCCCCGTCAAGTTCGCCGAGGACGTCGTCGGCAAGAATCACGGGAGGGGTAGAGGCTCGCGGGGTGGTTCGGCGCAGTTGGGCTAAGCAGAGGGCTAAGACGAGGAGGCGTTGCTGGCCTTCGGAGGCATAATCGGCCGCAGGCTGCCCGGAGAAGCGAATCGCGAAATCATCTCGGTGTGGTCCATGTCGCGTGGTTTCAGTGACACGATCAACGCTGCGCGATGACAACCAGTTTTCAGCGAGCGCATCTTCCTCAATGTTATTTTCGTAAGCAACCGATCCAAGAGATTTGAATCCGGCAACTTCACAAACCTCGTTGAGTGAGGTGTTGAGTTCAAGCAGGGCCGAGCGACGTGTACGTACTAATGTGCATGCGAGTGGAAGCATCGTTCTTTCGAATGCTTCAAGTTCTGCGTCCGTCGCCCGGCCAGATCGCAGTAGCATATTCCGGCCTTCCAGTGCCTTAGCATAGCCACGTGCAGCCATTAGGTAATCTGCGTCGGTGGTGCTTAGGGCTAAGTCTAACCAACGTCGACGGTTAGAGGGCGACCCACGAACTAGGCGCAAGTCTTCAGAACAAAAGGCGACAGTCGGGAATCGGCCAATGAGTTCAGAAGCAGATTTGGTAGGGTTGCCGTCGATGGTAGCACGGCGAGAGCCTTTCATTAAGGTAATTTCAACCGAACAGATTTCTTTGCGCTGAATCTCAACGTCGATGCGAACTTTGGCTTCGGTTGTGCCCGTGCGCACCAACGGCTCAATTTCCGTCGTTCGAAACGATCGCAGCGTCGTGACGAGTCCTGCGGCTTCAATCAGGTTAGTTTTTCCTTGTCCGTTCTGGCCAACAAGGAAGACGCGCGGAGCATTCGTATCGACATCGGCGAACGCTAGGTTGCGGAAATCCGCTGTCCTGACGCGCGTTATACGCATGCACTTATTTGGGGATGACCAAAATCATCCCAATCTTCAGACTGGGATTAGGACCTGAACCAAGTTTATCCACATTTGCCTTTTGGATGTCAGACGTACGCGAGGTTACCCCGTACATTTTCCGTGAAATTGTGTAGAGATTGTCACCTTGTACGACCGTATAACTCCTAGCACCTGCAGGGAGGTTTACGGGAGCACTCGGCACGGTTGTTGGTGTATTCGTAAATCCACCAAATGTACTTCCGGTTGTTGGAGAGTTTTCCGTACTGCGGTTCTTGCGGTAGAGGTCTTCTAGTTCGCGTTTCAGTCGGCTGTTTTCGGTTTGGAGTTGGCTGATACGTTGCGCGGAATCGACCGAAATAGAAGTGCCGTCAGGTTCATAGGGCTGACCAGGTATTTGCTGAAGGTAAGCCTTGGTTGCGGTTTGGATAAGCTGTGCAACTGCTGCGGTACGTTCAGGTTTATTTTTCAAACGAATGCTTTGCTTAAAATGGTAAATGGCAGGAAGTGGATCCTTGAGTTCGAGGTACAGTCGGCCAGCTTCGAGGTGTGCCTCGGGTGATTCTACGCGTGCATCGATGACCTTAAGGTAACATTCCAAGGCGCGACGGGGATCGCCTTGTTGTTGATAGGTCATGGCCTGACGGAAATTACTATTTTCCGTTTCAGGTCCTTCGCTCTTTGCGGAAGAGTTATCGCAACCTGAAATTAGAAGGAGGAGGGAGAGGGCGAGGAGGACGCGCACGGCTGTTGGACATTCCCAGTGAGGGGCCTTTCCTTCAATCTCAAAGCGTGCCATCGAGACGACGACGACGCAGCTCGCGCCACTGAGGGGTCATTCCAGTCAGGCCCACATCCATGGCAAACCCGAGTGCATCGGTCTTACCGTCAAACCTGAATCCGGCCTTAAGTGCACTGGCCGGGACCACCCGTCGGCTCGAAAGTAAGGTCTCTTCAGCCATCTGCCCTAAGATAGCGCGCAATGCCCAGGCAGGGGCAGGTAGGATGGTAGGTCGGCGCATTACTTGGCCTAGGGTGGCCGTGAACTCAAGGTTGCGGACGGGGTGGGGGTGCACGGCGTTAACAACCCCAGCGGGGCCGTTGTCCGACAAGCAGCGATGAACCAGTCGGCAGAGGTCGACAGGGCTGATCCAAGACATCCATTGGCGACCCGACCCGATTCGTCCACCGAGTCCCAGGTTGAAGATGGGCTTCATCTTGGCGAGGGCACCACCTGAGCCGATGACAACGCCGGTGCGCAGGATTACGGTGCGGGTAGCTGGGTTGAGCCGTGCGAGCGGGGCCTCCCAATCGCGGCAGACGCCACCGAGGAAGGTGGAGTCGTCGAGAGGGGCTGTCTCATCAAGTTCCGCTTCCGCATGTGCGGCGTAACGGTTGATGCCTGACATTGAAACGATAACGCGCGGGATGATTCCGGCGCGGTTGAGTGTATCGATGAGCAGGTTGGTCGTGCCGACGCGGCTGGTATGGATTTCTTCGCGCGCCTTGGCGGTCCAGCGCACGGCAATGGGCGATCCTGCAAGATTGATAATGGCGTCAGCACCGCGAAGCGTCTCGACGTCCATCCATCCGCTGGCGACGTCGTAACCGCCAGGTCCACGCGTACGCGAATGCAGAAGGGTGACCGACTTTGGGCCTAGGAAATCGCGGAGCGATTGTCCGACGAATCCGCTACCGCCGAGAATAACAATTTTTGCATCTGGTTTCATACCTTGCTTGTTACGCAAAGAATCCATGGTCGGCCTGTACCGATTTCGCGACCAAAACGTTTGACCGTGTGTCCCGCCTCTTCGCACGAAATGCCAAATGCATCGACAGTTTCAGATTCAACTTCTCCGCCAGGGTGTCCGGTATAAACTACGCAAATAACACGTCCACCCGATCGTAAAGCTCCGAGGGCTCCATGCAGTGCTTGGCCAGTTGTCAGCGGTTTAGTTGTCAGCGAATGATCAGATCCAGGTAGGTAACCCAGATTGAAGAGCACACAGTCTACTTTGCCGTGATAGTCTGCGGGAATAAGACTGGCGATTTTTGCATGGTCAGCGACGCGCAGGTCGCAACTGCGATGCAGGTCTTCCGCAACAACTTTTGTTTGCGTGGTGGCGATGGCGAGCGGTTGGATGTCGATGGAAAGTACATGTCCAGTTGCACCAACGCGTCGGGCGAGAAAGAGAGTGTCTTGTCCGTTACCAGCAGTTGCATCGACGGCATAGCCTCCTGCCACCAGGACTTCGGACGCTAATTGATGTGCGAGACCCGTAAGTCGCACTTTACGGGAGCCAAGGGTATTTACCAAAGTTGGGTGGGCGTTTCTCGACATAAGCACGGTGTCCTTCTTCGCCTTGTTCGGTTAGGTAGTAGAGGAGGGTGGCGTTACCCGCGAGCTCTTGAATCCCTGCTTGTCCGTCGAGTTCTGCGTTAAAGGCAGATTTGAGACAGCGAATAGCGAGTGGACTTTGCGCGGTGACTTCACGTGCCCAGCTAACACCTTCGTCATCAAGTTTATCAACCGGAACCACGGCATTCACTAAACCCATCTCGAGTGCCTGTGTGGCATTGTACTGTCGGCAAAGGTACCAAATTTCACGGGCCTTTTTTTGTCCAACGATGCGTGCTAGGTAAGCAGCGCCAAAACCACCATCGAAACTCCCGACGCGCGGACCTGTTTGTCCGAAGACTGCATTTTCAGCGGCAATGGTTAAGTCGCAGACAACGTGAAGTACATGGCCTCCGCCGATGGCAAAGCCAGAGACGAGTGCGATGACCACTTTGGGCATCGAGCGAATCAGTTTTTGAAGATCGAGAACGTTTAAGCGAGGCACGCCATCTTTACCAATATAGCCGCCGGCTTGTTCGCCACGAATCTTCTGATCGCCGCCTGAGCAAAATGCATGTTTACCGTCGGTCTGTGGGTTCGCACCGCGCAGAAGCACGACGGCGATAGAGGTGTCTTCGCGCGCGTCGTTAAAAGCTTTAATCATTTCAGCGATGGTATCGGGCGTGAAGGCGTTCCGACGGTCGGGCCGGTTAATGGTCACACGGGCAATACCCTCGGCCTTCTCGTAAATGATATCCGAGAAGGTCCCCTGGGCTTTCCAAGCGGGTTGAGTCATGGGCTTAAGTTGAAGGGGATTTCTAGAGAAAGCGAGTATGAGAGGGGTCTCGCTTGAAAAAGCCATAAGGCTCACTCAGCATAAGGGTCTCATGCCTGCCTTGACTCCCGAACAACGCCAAAAGGTTACCCGCTGGGTTGCGGATGGAGCGTCACTTTCCGAAGTGCAGCAACGCCTTCAATCGGAGCTTAACCTTTCGATGACGTATATGGACGTCCGTTTTCTGGTGGATGATTTAGACCTTACCTTGGTGGAAAAGATTGAACCGAAGGTAGAAGCACCGGCCGCAGGTTCGGAGGCAATAGCTCCTGCCACAGAAGCAGTAGCAAGTCCTGCAGGAAAAGTCTCGGTATCCGTCGATTCAATTGCACACCCTGGATACTCGGTCACCGGTCAAGTAACCTTCTCGGATGGCCAGACAGCTAAATGGTTTGTCGACATGGAAGGTCGCCCCGGTCTCCAGGCAACAACCCCAGGGTATCGTCCAACCCCCGCCGACATCCAAGAATTCCAGGTCTTACTCGACGCGGAGTTTCGTAAGTTGGGGTACTGAGTCCCTTCAGCGGGCTAGCACCTCGACTTTGTCGACGACGCCCTTCAGGTAGGGTTTGAGACTGTCCTCCGTCAATGTCGACACGCCCGACCTGTCCGACTTGAGATGCGCGTCGAGGAACAGCAGGATGGCGGCTCGGGTGATAGGTTGCACATCCTCGCGGCTTGAGGAGGTCTGTGCCTTGCGACTGGATCCGGATGAGTCGGTGAAATCCAAGTGCTTGGCGTTGGCGAGCCAGACAAAGCGATGATCCCCCTTGGGCCAGAGCGCGAATCCTTCGCGGCGGTTCTCAGCTGGCGAACCGTTTTGCTGGCGGTCCTGCGTCCCGCTGATGCCGAGCATCGGCACCCTGAGCGAGGCGAAGCTCTCGCCAAGGAAGAAGGGCTCACCGACGCCCTGCGGAGACAGCGATACTCCGCAACGTACGCGCCGGTCTGACAAATCCGGACCGAGCCCCTTGCCGGGGGCGACGGTCGGTCTCAGCCAGTCTAGCGCGGGACGCATCCCGCAGGTGACCATGGCGGTGTAGGCGCCGAAGGAGTGGCCAATGATGCCGATACGGCTCAGGTCGATTCGCCCCTGCAATCTGCCCTCGGCCTCGTTCTGTTTCGTCGCCCAGTCGATGACGAAGCTGATATCCTTCGGCCGGGTCAGCACCTCGTCGGCGTCATGGATCATGGCGTCGATGTTTTGCATAAGGCGAATACCTTGCGTCAGGCGTTCCCGGTTGCTGCCCACATGCTCGAGGCATATCACGACATAACCATGGGAGGCAAGGTGCTGGGCCTGTGCGAAATGGGTGTCCCAGTCGCCGCCGGCACCATGCGAGAAGATGATCAGTGGCATGGCGCTTGCGCCGGCAGGGAGGTGGACCTTAACGGGCACAAGGCGTCCCGAGCCGATGTCGGTTTTCGCTGCGCGACGAGGGAGGATGCGAGGGCGTTCCGAGGCATCTGCAACCGACGGCCTCGAGGCGTCCCTTAAGGTTGCGAACTCGATTGTCTCGACAGCAAGCGGTCCGCACATCGATGCATCGGCCGCTCGCAGTTCGGCTGAAAGAAAGGATAGGATTGCGATGATGGAGGCGAGACGGCGCATCATCGGTTTGAACCCCGTTCCACGCGGATAGTTACGATCTGCGCCTAGCGGCGTGACCCCAGGATCATCTCCGCCAGAGC
>CANHHS010000093.1 GCA_947460445.1 Opitutia bacterium
TAGGGTTCTCGGCCTCAAAGTATGTTTCGCCGGCGGGAATTTGTGGACCTTCCGTCGTGATCATGAAGTTCTGGATTAACTCTTCCATCTTTGTCATGACCTTGCCTTTGGGTGGCATGATAATGCGGCGTTGATCTTCGCAAACGATAGCTCCGGAAGGCATGCGGTCGACGACTTGGCGGACAATGCGGACGGCCTGACGAATTTCTTCCATGCGCACGAGGTAACGGTCGTAACAATCACCCTTGGTGCCGACGGGGACATCAAAGTCGTACTGTTCGTAGCCCGAATACGGACGGTCTTTGCGCAAATCCATGGCGACGCCTGACGCGCGTAAGTTTGCACCCGTTAAGCCGTAGCCAAGTGCGTCGGCCTTCGTGATCACACCGATGCCTTCGGTGCGCTCGAGGAAGATGCGGTTGCGGGTTAAGAGGGTGTCAACCTCATCGACCACCTTGAGTACGCCGTCGCAGAAAGTACGTACGCGTTCGAGCCAACCTTCAGGGAGGTCGCGAGCGACGCCCCCGATGCGGGTGTAGCTGGTGGTGAAGCGCGCCCCAGTTAGTTCTTCGAACAGAGTATAAAGTTTCTCGCGCTCATTGAAGGTATACATGAACACCGTCCACGCGCCTGTATCCATGGCGTAGACGCCGATACCGAGAAGGTGTGATGAAATACGGGCGAGTTCGCAGCAGGCCACGCGAATGGCTTCGCAGCGAGGTGGTACGCGGATGCCGGCTAAGTTCTCAACGGCGATGGCGTAAGCGACGTTGTTGGCGAGAGGTGCGAGGTAATCGAGACGATCCGTATAAGGAACGAATTGATTGTAGGTCATTGCTTCGGCGATTTTTTCGTCACCGCGGTGAAGGTAACCAATGACGGGGTCGCACGACGTTACACGATCTCCATCTAATTCCAGGCGCAGGCGAAGTACCCCGTGGGTTGCGGGATGCGAAGGGCCCATATTGAGCGTCATCTTCTCGCCGCTTAATTCATCGGAGCGGGCAGCAATGTCACCGAGCGAAATTTCTTTAGTGGTTTTGGACATGGTGCTTAGGCCTTGGGATTTTCTTCGCTCCAGGATTCGTCCCGAGCGATGGGTTCTGCTTTCGCCATTGTGCCGCCAGGGGAAACGAAGGGTCCGCCCATCATCGGGGCAGCTTCAACGCGACGTCCGGTGACGGCGGCGACGTCGGCCGCAGGGAGATCGACTTCGACGCCAGCGAGCGGGAATTCTTTACGGAGCGGGTGGTGGGGGTAACTGTCCCACATGAGAATACGGCGAAGGTCTGGGTGTCCGTCGAAGCGGATACCAAACATATCAAAGACTTCACGCTCGTGCCAATTCGCGCCTGGATGGAGTGCACTCACGCTCGGCACGGAGGGTGCAGCATCGTTGGGGCATGCAGCCGCAAGGCGCACATAAGCATGGTGCGTTGAGCCGATGAGGTGAATGATAACAGAGAAGCGTGGCAAAATCGCTGGACCGCGATCTAGACCACACAGATCAGTCAGCAGGTCGAAACCGTGTGTGTCGCGCAGGTATTGAACGACTTGAGCGAGCGATGCAGCCGGCACATCGAATGCTGGCATGTCTTTGGAAGCGCGCGTCGTAAGACCCGGGAAACGTGCGGCGAGATCAGCTGAAAGGGCAGCGGTATCCATATTAGCCAACAATCTTGGTCTCAACGGTGCGTCCGCGGAAAGTTCTGCGAAGCGATCCACCCTCGGTACGGATTTTTTCCTGGAGCAGCATCATGCCGTCGAGAAGTGCTTCGGGGCGAGGTGGGCAGCCTGAAATATAAATGTCGACCGGGACAATTCGGTCGACGCCTTGAAGGGTTGCGTAGGATCGGTACATGCCGCCCGAAGATGCACAAGCGCCCATGGCTACGACCCATTTTGGCTCTGCCATTTGGTCGTAAATACGACGGACGACTTCAGCCATTTTGTAGGTGACGGTGCCGGCAACAATCATGCAGTCGGCTTGGCGCGGGGAGAAGCGCATCACTTCCATGCCGAAGCGCGAAATATCAAAGCGGGATCCACCAGCAGCCATGAGCTCAATGGCACAGCAAGCGAGCCCCATGGGCATTGGCCAGACGGAGTGACTGCGAACCCAGTTCACAACGGCGTCGGCGCGGGTCACAATGACTTCACCCTCTACCTTGCTGTTATAGGCGTATTCGGTGGTGGCCATAGTCGTTGGCCGAAAGTTAGGAGAGCCCCCCATGGGAGCAAGCGGGAAGGGGTAAAAACTGTGCTTTTTATGCCCCTTTATGCCCCTTCATCTGTGCGTCAGTTTGCCAGGCCAACGGCGAAGATGAATCGATAGAAGATATAACCAAGGGTCATGGTGACAGGGATGGTCAGCACCCAGGCCCAAACAATCCGCCCGACCAAGCCCCATTTAACGGCATCAAAGCGCTTGGTTGCCCCCACGCCCAAGATTGAGGTCGAAATGACGTGGGTGGTTGAAAGTGGAATGCCCATTTCAGAAGCACCGTGTATGGTGAGTGCCGCCGCAGTTTCTGCAGCGAATCCGTGCACAGGTTGTAGCTTCACCATTTTATGTCCCATCGTACGAATAATGCGCCAGCCACCTGCCGCAGTGCCGAGTGCCATGGTGATAGCACAGAGAGCGATGACCCAAACGGGCGCATGCTCGACGACACCCTTTTCATTTAATGTCGGGCGCATGAACTCAAGCCATTGCGGAATATGGTCAAAAGCGTGTGATGTGGAGCCAACAATTAACGCGAAGGTAATGATACCAACGGTTTTTTGCGCATCGTTTGATCCATGTGAGAAACCCATCATGCCAGCAGATATCAACTGCAGTTTACCAAAAGATTTTTGTACCTTACTCGGGCGCATCGACCAGCGAACAATGATCGCCGTTAAGATGACCATGAAAATAACCCCGAGGGTGAATCCGATGAACGGCGAGATAATCATCGGCTTGATGAGCTTAGGCCACAGGCCGACAGTTTTGCCGGCAGCGTCTTTGCTGTCCCATAGTAACTGACCCCATTGCATGTGGGTTTGACCAAGCACGCCACCGCAGAGACCGCCAATAAGTGCGTGCGACGAACTTGAGGGAATTCCGTACCACCACGTGAGCAGATTCCAAACGATTCCACCCATCAGGCCACAGGCAATGGCAAGTTGAGCCACCTGGAATCCAGGCGTAATGTTAATGTAACCCGAGTAGATGGTCTTAGCGACGGCTGTACCCCAGAATGCCCCAATAAGATTGGTAAAGGCTGCCAGCATGATTGCTTGGCGTGGCGTGAGCACACGGGTTGAAACGACCGTAGCGATGGCGTTGGCAGCGTCGTGAAAGCCGTTGATGTATTCAAAAACAACGGCTGTCAGGATCACCAACAGCATTAACAAAAAGGGGTCCATCGCCTAAGGCTTCAGCTGTTTAGCTATACTTAAGGGCGGTCTGGAATACGACCTTGCCGGCATCGCGGCAGTGGTCGATGGCACGCTCTAAGAGTTCGTAAATATCTTTGAGGATGACGACTTCCTTGGCGTCGACGTTGCCCTGATACAAGTCGCGGAGTAAGCCTACCATGAGTTTGTCGGCATCGCCTTCGATGGTCTGTAGCACTTCATAGGCATCCCTAATTTTATCGACATCCGAGAGTTTGCGAAGGCTAGCAACCATTCCGGAAAGAACTTCGGTCGCCTGTTCAAGCATGCGGACTTGTTTAGTCACAATGTCTGCGGCGAACTGGGTTGGGCAAATCGCCATGCGCTCGGCGATTTTTTCGGAGGTCTTGGGAATCTTGTAGAGTGCGTTGGCCAGCGCTTCGATATCCTCGCGTTCAATTGGAGTGATGAAAGTGGCACAGAGCTCTTCAGTGATCGACCGACCTAAGCGCTTATCTTTACGCCGACTGGCGACGAGTGCGGTCAGGGCGTTCTCGAAATCTGGTTTTCCAATGGCGGCGTGGACGCGCGAGAGCGCCCGAGCACTGATACACGCTTCTTCGGCGCTCGCTTCGAGCAGTTCGTAAAACTTCTCATCTTTACCGAGCATTTTTTGGATGAACGATTTCATGGGTGGGTGTGAAGGTGATTGCCCCTACACGAACAGGTCGCAAGCCCTCTCTGACACATATCTGTAACATCCGTAACATCAGTTTGTTACAGAGGTGACGATTGTGTAACGGGGCACTCGTGACAAGTCCTTAACCCGTTCGTCATAAACGTGTAACCGTTGCCGCTTACTGTTTAAACGTGATTCAACCTATATCTGAAGTACCAACCACACCCAAAATTAAACACGGTAAACTTCGGTTACGCACGTTGATCCTGTCCGACTTACACCTCGGAACAAAGGAAGCCCAGGCTCTGCCGCTCCTACAAATTCTCCGCGGTATCCACTGCGAGAAACTCATTCTGAATGGCGACATCATCGACCTGTGGTCGCTCCAGAGAAAAAATAATTGGTTACCTGCACACACAGCGGTCATTCGCCGTATTTTGAAAATGGCGGAAAAAGATGGGACCCGGATTGTTTACCTTCGTGGCAACCATGATGACTTTATCGGTCGGTTGTTGCCACTGGGCTTAGATCGCATGGAGCTTGCTGAAGAACATATCCACCACGCGGGCGATGGTCGCCGTTACCTCTGCATCCACGGAGATGCCTTTGACACCGTGACAACAAAGATGCGCTGGCTCGCAGTCATTGGAGACATCTCTTACCAATTTTTACTGGAGCTTAATCGCACCTATAACGTCTGGCGTCGCTGGCGCGGCAAAGAGTACTTCTCTTTGTCTCAGGCAATTAAAGGTAAGGTTAAACAAGCGGTGAGTTTTATCTCGAGCTTCGAAGATCACATCCGGGGTTTGGCAGCACGTCGAGGCTGCGAGGGTGTGATGTGCGGCCACATTCATAAGGCGGAAGACCGAGTGATCGGCGGCGTGCGTTACCTTAATTCAGGGGATTGGGTGGAGTCGCTCACGGCGATTGTCGAAGAGATGGATGGCAGTGTGCGCGTCGTTGATCGCGTCGAGTTGCAATCGCGTATTGCGACTGCTCAAGAGCAAGCTGCCCAGGAGCAAGCCACTCAGGCCCTTGTTTAATCCATGAAAACCATACCCGTACTTTCTGCAGGGTTTGGTGAAGGACATAATGCGGCTGCCCGTGCAGTTGTAGAAGCATTTAACCGCTTACATTATGGCGAGTACCAAGCGGAGTTTCAGGACCTCTTCTTGAATGCATACGGCGAAAAGAAATTTCGCGGGCAACGCGAGTTATACATCAATACCGCCAATCGCTGGCCGTTGCTTTGGGGTGTCGCTTACCATGCCTTAGATCGACTACCAGTCGTGCAAGCTGCGTTGCCGTTTTTAGGACCTGTCGCACGGCAGTATAAAGAAGTCGCCTGTACCAACGTTCCGCCCTTGGTTGTTTCGACGTACCCGCTGTACTCGCATTTTCACCGTCGGTTATGGCGACACAATGATGTTCACCGTCCGCGTATCATCACAGTCGTCACCGATTCTATTTCTGTGAACCGTGCCTGGCACAGTGCTTTTTCGGATTGGTATATAGCACCGAACCAAGCGACGGCCGATATCATGATTCGTCAAGGTGTGCCCGCCGCGCAAGTACGTGCCTTGGGATTTCCAGTTTCATCGCGACTTCGACAAACAGTCGCCAAGAGTCAAGGTGGACGGCCGAAGGTTCTGGTGATGCTCAATCCAGGTCGTTCCGATGCCGTTGCCCTTGCGAAAGCCATCGCGACTTTGGATGTTGAATTGACGGTGACCGTTGGAAAAGACGCCAACTTCCTGCAAGAAGTTGTGCGTGCCGTCGACGGCCGCGCGCGCGTCATCGGGTGGACAGATCGTCTGCCTGAACTTATTTTGGAAAGCGACCTGGTGCTCACGAA
>CANHHS010000094.1 GCA_947460445.1 Opitutia bacterium
CATGCTCGCCGAGCATGTACCGTGCCGTCTTCGCACTTCTTGCCGTACTCACTGCGTCGACCCCCGCACAGGAACTTCGTGTGCCGGTATTAGGTGAAGCACCCGTCGCCCCAGCCAACGAGGCCCCTGCTGCCCGGGCGCTGATTGAACTAGCTGAGGAAACCCTGTCGGCGGGACTATCCTCAACATCTGCGGAACTCCATCGCCGCGCACTGACCATCTCAGGGATCTCTGAAGCAGATCGTGAACGTGCCACCCTCGGGTTGGCTTTCGCTTTACTCGAACGCAATCAAGGAGAACAGGCACTTGCGCTCGTCAAACCGCTTCCGAATTCACCGCGCAAGGCTTTGCGTTTAGCTTTAGTGGGTTTGTTAAAAAACGATACGGCTCTCATCACCGAAGCGGTTAGCCAGTTAAACGTCGAAGCTCTGCCCCTCGAAGAACGTCCTTGGGCATTAGCGGTCACGGGTATGATTGGTATCGCGCGTGAAACTCCTGGCGCCGAAGCCGTTATTCGCAAAGCCATCGAATCCGCTGTCTCCGAATCACAACGTCAACGCATCGAATTACTCGCCTACCGCTCAGCGGTACAAAACGGACAAGTGGATGACGCTAGCTTAGCGTCCATGGAACGACGCGCCCGTGAAACCAAAGGCACTGAAGCGGGTTTTGCATTTGCCCGCACGTGGGCCACCTTACTTGCCCGTCGCGGAAAAATTGCGGAGGCTGCCGCTGTCTTACAGGATGTGCGCGGGACGCAACCCGCGCGCCAAGCGGAAGCTGATTTAGCTGCGGGTATCATTCTTGGTCCGACGTCTGAAGAAGGTATCGGGCGCTTGCGCCTTGCGGCTGGCAACGCCGAGGCACCCGCATCGATTCGCAGTAAAGCCATTCGTGCACTCGCCACGAGCGTCACCGAAGCTGCCGCCGAACGTACCGTCCAACTCGCCAACGCAACCTACGCCTTTTTAAGCGACAGCCGCAACGGCTGCCCGCGTAGCGCAGAAATTACCGATGCCATTCACCTGGCACGTGCACAGATCATGCTCACGGCAGGCAACCGCGAACTCGCGCGCACGTCCGCCGAGGATTTATCACGCGAGACACCGGGTAGCCCGCTCGTCGCCGAGTCCGTTCGCATCTTAGCCTTCCTCGCTTGGGGAGATGGTTCATACCGCCTGGCTTCTTCGCACCTCGATCGTCTTGTCACGCTTGTACCCGCTCCGCGGCGCGACGCTATTCGGGCAGCATCGGCCGACTGTCTCTTTTTAGCTCACGACTATGCAGTAGCCGCACGGGCCTACACCAATCTACTGAAAGAGGCGACCGAGCCATCGATTCGCGACAGTGCTTTCCACCAAGCAATCCTGTGTATACTCGAAGAAGACGGCGGCCTCGATAACGCGGCCAAACAACTCGAAGATGCGGTCGCTAAAGGAAAAATAAGCCGTGAACGTGTTTTGATGGGTGCATGGAATATCGCCGACTACGCACGACGTCATGCTAAACCCGAAGACTTTGCGCGCATGCTTGGACGATTTTCAGGCATCACGCAATCGGCGCCCATTGATTTCGCATTACGCTTCGAATGGCTCCGTGCGTTATCAGCTCTCGCTAATGGTGATCGCACCTCTGCGATGCGTTATGCTGAAAGCGTGACCAATACCCTCCAAAACTTACCCAAAGAATCGAGTCCGCAATTACTCGCGGCTGCAACCGAGCTGCGTGCACATGCTGCGCTACTTAAAGCACGTGCCTCGGCTGATACCAAGAGCGGCGCCGAGATTCGCGAGCTCGTCCAACTGCGCGAGCGCTATGGCAAAGTATCTGCGGGCGCAGCCTCCTTCCTTGCCGAAGGTCGTTTGCTGGCATCGGAAGGACGTCACGTTGAAGCCCAGAAACGCTTTGAAGAACTCGCAAAAGATTACGCCAACGATCCAACGCTCGCCGAAT
Organism: Opitutia bacterium; assembly: GCA_947460445.1. Taxonomy (GTDB): domain Bacteria; phylum Verrucomicrobiota; class Verrucomicrobiia; order Opitutales; family UBA953; genus UBA8828. Next base: position 1,954 of record CANHHS010000094.1, read on the forward strand.
TCGCTGCCCTTGGATTGCACGAAGCCGCCGAACAAGCCGCCATTCTCGCCGCAACCGAAGGTGAGAGTAAACTGCGCGAAGCTGCCAGCCTGCTGTCGACCTTTATCACCCGTTACCCCGGACATCCTCTCGTTTTCCAAGTCACCATCCGTGAAGCTGAAATTCTCCGGAACCTCGGCGATTTCGATTCTGCATTACGCTTAATGGACGAACTCACGCGACAATTCCCGCAACACCCGCAGCGTGCACAAGCTGAACTTGCTCGAGCAGATTGCTTGATGGGCTTGGCAGCCCTCCGTCGTGCCACCAACGGCGGACCTGATCGTGCACGTATTAGCCGTGCAGTCGCCGCCTACGAACGCGTGGTCGAAACATGGTCCCGCGATCCAGATGCCCTCGCTGAAAGCCGACATAAACTTGCCCAAGCTTTACTTGACCGTGCGAAGGGAGAATCTGCTGCCGATGCCGACGCAACCCGACGCGATGTTCGCCAATTACTCGCCCGCGAAGTAACTGATTTACTCGGCGGGTCACGTGATGCCTTAGGCATGAACGGGCGTTCGTGGGTATCGCGCTCGTTGTTACTCTTAGGCGAACGGTGCGAAGCCGACGGTGACCGTAAAGAAGCCATTGCCGCCTATCGTCTTTTACGTGACTTAAATGCGGGGCTCGGTGACAGTGAATCGCGCCTGCCCGGAAAAGCCCTCGCAGAAAGCAAACTTGCCGAACTCGAACGCGCACCGTCCAATCCTACCAAGTAATGTCTCCCTCTACCTCTTTCTCTCTATTGGCTGATGGCGGCGCATTCGCGTGGCTCATCCTCTTGCTTTCATTGACTGCAGGTATCTTCTTCCTGGAGCGTGCCCTCTTTCTCCACCGCGGACATGTCCGTTCGTCCGACTTCATTGAAGGTGTGCGTAATAACTTACGCAACGGACGCTCCAACGAAGCGCTTGCTGCTTGCGAAGAATCCCCTGGCCCCGTTCCCCGCGTCGTCAAATCTGCGCTCCTCCGCATGTCGGCCGGTGAAGAAGCCATGCGTGCTGCTGCCACCGAAGCAGCCTTGCTAGAACTTCCCGTTCTCGAACGTCGCCTCGGAACCATCGCTGCCCTGAGTCGCATCATCCCCGTCTTAGCTTTAGCCGGATCGGTTGTCGCAGGATTTGAAGTCATCAGCGCACTGCGCGACGGCAGTCTCTATGGTTCGAGCGACGGACTCTTAAAAGGCATGCAGGTCGCTCTCGCAACGGGTGCCCTTGGACTCGTCGTCTCAGCACTGTGCTCCGCTGGACACCACTTTCTCGTTGGCCGCGTACGTGCGATTGTCACCGAAATGGAAACAGCGGCTTGGACGCTTATCACCTTCGTACGGCACGAACTTCCGGAAGAACAGGCAGCGGAGCGTAAACAAAAAGCATGAAGACACCCCTCGGAGTTCTTGCGCGTGTGCAAACGGCCGAAAGTGGTCTGAGTGCGATTTCATTTATTCTCGCAGCAACCTGCCTGTGCTTTACCGCCGTACTCGCCTCGCCCCTCGTCTATTGCCCAGGAATCTACATCGGCTTCGATAGCCAAAAAGTTTCCGCCCGTTCGCTGGAGATCGCCAAAGCTGAATCACCCGACCTCGCCCGCGTCGGCGCAGTGGCTACATTGGTTTCTGCCCGTGGTGCCAACACGTATGTCATCGAAGGTCGCATCATCCAAGGCCGCGAAGCGTTGCTCATCGAGTTAAAGCGCATTGCCACGAATCCTTCCCGCCGTGCGCTACCACTCTTAGTCAAATCAGATAAGTCGCAGACCATGCAAGGACTCTCCGATGTCTTTACAGCAGCCCGTACCGCTGGCTTCCCCGGCATCTTGCTCGCTACAGAATCCCGCTAAACTTCTCCGCGTGACGCAATCCACCCCCGAGCCCAAACGACTACCCGTTCACGTGGGTATTATCATGGATGGCAATGGACGTTGGGCATCGCAGCGCGGTTTACCACGACTCGAAGGTCATCGCCGTGGCGCCGAGCGCCTCATCGAAGTTGTCGATGCCGCCATTGATCATGGCGTGCGTTGCTTAACCCTCTTTGCATTTTCGGCCGAAAACTGGAAACGCCCCGCAGAAGAAGTCGGCGGACTATTCAAACTCGGCGAATGGGTTCTCCGCCTTCACCTCCATCGCCTCTCCAAACGCCACGTACGTTTCCGTACCATCGGTGACATCACCGCGATGCCCGAGTTTATCCGTATCCCACTCGAAGAAGCAGTTGCCGCGAGCAAAGATAACACCGGCTTCGAACTCGTCATCGCCCTCAACTACGGCTCGCGCCAAGAAACCGTGAAGGCTGCAAGACAACTCGCTACCGATGCGGTTGCTGGGAAAATTAGCCCAGATGCAATTCAGTGGGACGACTTCGCTACTCGCCTCGAGACCCACGGTCTACCTGACCCCGATCTCATCATTCGTACTTCGGGTGAATCACGCTTAAGTAACTTCCTCCTCTTACAAGCAGCGTACGCCGAGATTGTCATCACACCCACGTACTGGCCTGACTTCGGTGCCGAGGCTTTTGGTGCTGCCCTGCAAGAATACGCTAAACGCGAACGTCGTTTCGGCATGACCGGCGAACAAATCCGCCCTACCCCTCAAGAAACATGAAAGATCGTATGTTTAGTACGATTGGTCTTTGGACGATTGTCGGACTGATCATCTGGATTGGCGGACTCTTCTCCGTCGCGGAACAAGCTGCCTTTGGCCTACTCGCCGTGCTTGTCTGCGCAGCTCAATATGAGTTCTACCAACTCGTTAAGAAGATGGATGGGGCTCGTCGGCCAGATACTTCGGGCATCGTCGCTGGCTTCATCTTCTTATTCGCACTTTTCTTTTTCGGTAACGTACGGATGCAGGCGAATGTCTACACAAGCGCTGCCGCCATCTTCATGGGCGTGCACCTCATCTCGCTTCTCAAGAATCCAACGCAGACACCTGGCTTGCTGAAAAAATTCCCAACGCTCTACGGGTTTATGTATATACCCTTTATGCTCTCGGCGTTGGTGGCGATTGCGCGGATGGAGAGCGGCGTCCTTCTGAACAGGCATTCCGATGGCTTGTATTATGTCGTCTGGGTTTTTGTGGCCACGAAGTTCACGGATGTCGGCGGACTGCTCATTGGCGTGCCATTCGGGAAGCACAAGATTGCCCCAACCATCAGTCCGGCCAAAAGCTGGGAAGGCTGCGTGGGTGGATTATTCTTCTCAGCTTTAGCATCCGCAGGCTTCGCATGGCTTTGCCGAAATCATCTCGGCGCAACCGAGTTCATGTTGCCCCTCAGGGCCGCCCTACTCGCTTTACCGCTGGCAGCACTGAGCGTTCCTTCAGACCTCGTTGAATCTGTCTTCAAACGGCAAGCGGGTGAAAAAGATTCCGGAAAAACGATTCCAGGTATCGGCGGCGCACTTGATTTAATTGATAGCTTAGTGCTGACCGCACCTGTCGCACTCATCCTCCTGTCTTACTGCCTTGAATGGGCGAAGCGGGCGGAATGAAGACCGCACCTACACTGCGTCTCTTAACCGGACCCACGGCTTCGGGTAAGACCGAGGCTGCCTTGCGCTGGGCAGAATCCTGCGGCGGAGAAATCCTCTCGTGCGACTCCGTCTGTGTCTATCGTGGTTTAAATATCGGATCCGCGAAACCCACACCTGCTGAACAAGCGCGTGCTCCACATCACGGCATTGATTTAGCGGAACCGTCTGAACGTTATTCGGTGGCAACGTACGTCACCTATGCCCGTTCGGTGATTGATTCTGCCATCGCGCGCGGAAAGCCCATCATGGTGACAGGTGGAAGCGGCTTTTACCTCGCCGCATTTTTTGGTCCAGTGGCCGATGCCCTCGAAATTCCCGAAGCAGCAAGTGCGGAA
>CANHHS010000095.1 GCA_947460445.1 Opitutia bacterium
CTCCGCAAAAGTAACGCCTCACTAGAAGCCGGCGTAAAATACCTCGTCGCCGGCGGCTTGAGCTCAGCCTTACTTTTAATGGGCTTTGTATTGCTCTACGGTGTCGCAGGCATGAATCAAGGAGTGGCCGATGCATTGTCGTTTAATGACATTGCTTTAGGTTTAACCGCTAACCCGAACAGCGTCTTAGGCTTAGTCGGGGCTGCCCTCGTTATCTGTGGCGTCGCTTTCAAAATTGGTTCGTTCCCTTTCCACAGCTGGATTCCCGACGTCTACCAAGGTGCACCAACGCCGACGACGGCTTTGCTCGCAACCAGCTCCAAGGCTGCGGGCGTCGTTGGCTTAATCATTCTAATGCAGGGACCCCTTCTCCCGATTCTACCTCAAGTATCGATTGTCTTAACCGTGCTCGCAGCCGGATCCTTACTCGCAGGTAACCTCGGCGCACTCGGCTCAACCCAGACTAAGCGCGCACTTGCGCTTTCGGGTGTTTCGCATGCTGGATTTATTCTCGCAGCCCTCAGCACCATCACTGCCGAATCCCAATTCCTATACACTCACAGCATCGTTATTCTTTACCTTGCAGCATACTGCCTCGCCACATTCGCAACGATGGGCGCAATCGCAGCAATCCCGGCGGAAAGCGACGATCGGCGCTCCTTACTTGATTTACGCGGACTCATTCGACGCAGCCCATCGCTGACTGCATCGCTGACACTTGGCATCGGCTCTCTTGCGGGCATACCGCCCTCACTCGGCTTCTTTACAAAATTGGCGGTGCTTCTCGCACTCATCCAAGCCCAAGCATGGGGCCTGCTTGCCCTCTCCGTTGTGAGCGTAGCCATTAGCATCTATTACTACTTCGCTATTATCCGCGAAGCGACTTTACGCACGTCGGTTGACGACAAACCTGCGACGACCAACCTGCCGTGGGCGACCTCAGCGCTGCCACTCTTCTTAGGATTCCTGACAATTCTTGGCGGGATCTTATTGGCCCTCGTACAACTCAGCCTCTCGTAAGTACTAACCCTGGCGCTTGCCACGCGGGTGGAACTTTCGGTGCGAGTCGCTCAACTTTGCCTTTTCGACAGAGGTGTAAATCTGCGTCGTGGCAATATCCGCGTGACCCAGCATTTCCTGGATTGAACGCAGGTCGGCACCACCGCCCAGAAGATGCGTCGCAAAGGCATGACGAAGTAAGTGTGGCTTCACAGGCTTATCAATGCCGGCGCGCCGTGCGGCAGCTTTGACGCCAACCCAAAAGGTTTTTCGTGAAAGCGCTTCGCCGCGTGCTGATAAAAATATGGCGCTACCTGTTTTTGGTCGGACTAATTTTGGACGTCCGGCCTTGAGGTATGCACGAAGGGCAACGAGGGTGGCTTCGCCGACAGGAACAACACGATCTTTAGATCCTTTACCGCGCACACGAACGACGGCTTCGTCGGCATCGAGGGCTTGGAGTTCTAAATTGCACAATTCAGAAACACGCAGGCCTGACCCATACATCAACTCAAGCATTGCACGGTCACGCAATCCTTGCGGCGTTGAGGTGTCGGGTGCGACGACGAGTCGAACCGCTTCCTCTGGCGAAAGCATTCCAGGAAGTTTGCGTCGGATACGCGGACTCTTCGCGAGTTCGCAGAAATCATCTCGCCGAAATCCTGAGCGGACCAAATGACCGGCCAAAGCGCGGACAGCTGAAAGCTTCCGAGAAAGCGTAGCGGGCGAGGAGCCTCGCTTATCCAACAATCGAATAAAGGCATCCACTTCGCCGCGACCCACAGCCGTCCAAACGGTTTTTCCAGCACGTCCACAGTGCGTGGCAAATTGCAGCAAATCGGTCTCGTAAGCTGTCGCTGTATGCGGTGAAAGCCCACGTTCTAGCGAAAGATGGGCCAAGAAGGCGTCAATTGCCTCCCGAAGGCCTTCCGGAACTGACTCGCTGGGGTGCCGTGGGCACATGCACACGAGTGTTGCCCCCGACGGCGCGGAGTCCATAAGGAACGACGCATGAGTAGTCCGCGAGAACGCGCCATCAAACCCACCGACCTACGTGGCATCCTCCGGTATGTCCCAATGTTCCGTGATCACATCTTTGTCATCGCCGTTGATGGTGCCGTGGTCGGTCACGAAAATTTCGTCAATCTCGTGACAGATATCGCCGTACTCCGGAGCCTCTCAATCAAGGTGGTTCTTGTCCACGGCATTGGGCATCAGCTCGGAGAACTCATTCGCGAGCATCACGTCAAAGCTGCCGACATCCAAGGCGAAGGACCCACGGATGCTCCGACCATGTCGCTCGCGCGTGAAGCAGCGGCACTCGTTTCACAAACCATCCTCGAAAATCTTTCCCAGGCAGGCTTACGTTGTGCCATCACGAACGCTGTGCGGGCAACACGGGTTGGCGTCATTCGTGGCAAAGATCACCTCTTCACCGGTAAAGTTGAGAAGGTCGATACAGCCCTACTCACCTCGATGCTTAACCAAGATATCCTCCCCTTGGTAACGCCGATTGTCTGCGACCGCGAAGGACAGTCCTTACGCGTCAACAGCGACCACCTTGCCGCAGAACTGGCCGTGGCTCTACGCGCCTCCAAACTTATTTACCTGACGCCCTACACCGGCCTTACCGTCAACGGTGAGGTTAAGGTGAATTTGCCGGAAGACGAATTGGCTACACTCCTCAAAGACAAGAAGCTTGGCCTTGAGCCGCGTTTACGGAGTAAAGCAATGCATGCAGCCTTTGCCCTCGATGAAGGCGTGCCACGTGCGCACATCTTAGACGGAAGAGTCTTTGGCGGACTACTGATTGAAATCTTCGATAAAGTCGGCCTTGGCACCATGGTGCACGCCAATGACTACGACCGGATCCGTCTGGCAAAAAAGAAAGATACCCAAGCCCTCTACAATCTTGCGAAGCACGGCGCGCGTTCCGACGCGCTGATCGCCCGGTCACGGCAACAAATTGATCAGTCCATTAGCGACTTCATAGTCTATGAAATCGACGATTCGATTATCGGCTGTGCAGCTTTACGTAAATACACCGACCAGTCTCACATCATGGAGGTCGGTGCAGTCTACGTGCAGCCGTTCTACCACGGACGTGGTGTTGGTAAGAAGCTCGTTGAGTACATCAAACGAAAAGCCAAACAAGCAGGAGCCAAGAAGCTCATTGCCCTAACAACCCAAACCCAAGGCTTCTTTACAGGGGCATGTGATTTTGAAGAAGGATCACTGGCAGATCTGCCAGCACAACGTCGCCGGGAATTAAAGAATAGTGGCCGTGGCTCACGGGTACTGACCTTCTCGCTCAAGCGGTTTATCGAAAACCCACGCTAAACTTTTTAGCGGAAGAAGCCTCGCTGCTTCTCGCTAATCGGCATGCCAGTTTTCTCCATAACGGCGAGCAAGTCCTCCCAGAAATGGCGCTTCGGCGTTTGGCTGGGATTCCTGAGCAAGTAAGAGGGGTGGAACGTCGCGATAACTTCAAGACCTTCGACGGTGTGCCACCGGCCACGTTCTTCCGTAATGCGTTTCGTAAAATCGCCCGTGAGCGCGTGCAACGCCGTCCCACCCAAGGCCACAACCACCTTCGGCTTAATCACCGCCAACTGCGCACGCAGGTACGGCAGACAGAAAGCAAGCTCGCGCGGGGTTGGCGTGCGGCTGCCAAAACCCGTTGGGGTCTCCGGGCGCCACTTCATAATGTAGGTCGTATAAACATTTTCACGAGCCAGTCCCATAGCCTTTAAGGCCTTCTCTAAAAGTTGACCGTTCTCTCCGGCAAATGATTTACTTTCATATTCGTCGTCTTCTGTTGGCGCCTCACCCACAAAAACAATTTCGGCGTCAAGGTTGCCTGCACCAAAAATAAGTGGCTTAGCTTTTCCTAAATGACGTTGGCATTCGGCGCAGGCTTTAACGATTCCTTCGAGTGCAGCCATTTGGGCACTTTTGTTTAGACCAGCGGGAAGGTTTACTTTCGGCGGTTCAGGAATCGCACTGTCATCTACTTTACCGACAGGTGCCCGTGGCTTAGGCTCGGTTGGCACAACGATCGGATCACGTTTGTATTCTGCCAGAGGTTTTGTGGTGGCGGTTGGTGCGCTTGGTGCGGCAATCTTCGGCTGTCCTTTGAGCGCACGTAGAATGTCGACGGACTCAGCGGAAAGCGGGATGGTTTCAACCCCTTCGGCCCTTAAACGGCGAAGTTCGGTCAAAAGGACCTGGAGGGGCTCGGTTTCGTCCATTGAAACCGCGAGGCTGTTGGCGGAATACCTTGGGGCAACCCCGTTCGGCGCGGATAGCCTTTAAGGCGTCAAAAGTGGCCTGAAATAGGGTATTTTACCTTAAGTGTGTACCGATTGTGAATAAACTTGCATTGGGACACCCCAAGTGCGATTTAACACCTTCGGTTCCCATTAACTAAACTCATAGGGAACCCCGCAAGAAGCTGGTGGGTTGTCGGTCGCAAGCGATGACAATTTGAAATCCGAGGTCGGAAACAGGCAATGCGGTTGTTGGTACAGAAAGAAATAATACAATGGATAACAAACTGTTCGTCGGCAATCTCGCGTGGGCTTCCACCGAGGACGACATCCGCGCCCACTTCGCTCAATTCGGCGAAGTGACATCCGTGGAAGTCATGCGCGACAAATTCACCGGCCGTGCTCGCGGTTTTGCCTTCGTAACGATGGCAAACGGCGAAGCGGCACTAGCAGCCATCGCTAAGACCGAAGGCGTGGACTTCATGGGTCGCCCCTTGAAAGTCAACGTCGCACGTCCTCGCGAAGAGCGCCCCTCCTTCGGTGGTGGCGATCGTGGCGGCTTCGGTGGTGAGCGCCGCTCCGGCGGCTTCGGTGGCGGTCGTGGCGGCTTCGGCGGCGGCGGCGGTGGCGGTCGTGGTGGCTTCGGCGGAGAACGCCGTGGCGGCTTCGGCGGCGATCGTGGCGGCTTCGGCGGCGGTCGCGGCGGTGATCGCGGCGGCTACTAATCCCACCTCGGATTAGACTCCCTCAAGGGCGCACTTTCGTGCGCCCTTTTCTTTTGGGAAGACTTTAGGCTTTCAGGCAGTCAGTAATCCGCAAGATGATGCTGTATGAGCTCACGCCCCTCGAGTTGCTGGTTCCTGTGTTTAGCTGCCTGGCTGGTAGCCTTGTCTGTCCACGCTGAACCCCTTCGCGGCATCCCCGCGGACGTCGATGCGGCTGTACATATTTCCTACGACGAAGCTGCGAAGTCGCAACTACACCCCGTTGCCGTCGCCCTCCAAAAACGCATGGAAAAACTTGGCGAACAACTCGACCCAGTGGCCGCCAAAAACAATAAGGCGCTTTTAAATCGCTTAGGCCTAAAGCCTGACGGAACCCACATCATTAAGCTGGGAATCCGCATCACGAAGGGCGAAGGTGAAGAAGGTCCTGATTATTCTTTCTACGGCGTCATCCACCTCGAACTCCGTAAATCCGCTTTTGATACTTTCGCTAAAGAACAAGGCGTCAGCCCAGTTGTCATCGGTGATCTTACCGGATGGGAAGGCAGCAAACTGGTGATCGCA
>CANHHS010000096.1 GCA_947460445.1 Opitutia bacterium
TACTCGAAATTTTCGGATTCCACGTCAAAATCCTCCGTCGCTTTCAAGTCGGTGGACTCGTCCTCCGCAAGATGCCACCGGGCGACTGCCGCCAGCTCTCGCAGAAGGAGATAGCTTCGATTTTTGAAGCCGCGTAAGCGCCTTCAAAAATCGAGACTAAGGACTAAAGCTCGGCAGAGCCGAGCGACTAAAGAAGACAAAGACAGGGACGGCGGGCGCAAGCGCCCTAAGACGGCAGCTCGCAGTGCGAGCTTACGACGGCGCCACTGCGTGGCTACGACGGCGTTCGGCCAATGGCCTCACTACGACTTAAGAAGAAGCACAATGGCTGAACAGCTGCGCAGAGAGAGAAGCTAAGTAGCTAACCGGCTAGCCAGCTAACCAGCCAAACAACTAACACCGCTAGCACCGCTTGTACCGCTAATACAGTCTTAGGCGAAGCCGCCGTCATAACGAAGCGGAGCGAAGTGCCGTCGTAGGTCCGAAGGACCGCCGTCGTCTCCATGACTTTTCCCCGCTACCACCGCTACCACCGCTCATACCGCCAACCTAGTTAACCTTTAGTCTTTAGTCCTTAGTCGTTAGTCTACTTTTCAGCGACTAGCACGCCCATCGACCACCTGTGTAAACGTTGTGAGATCGTGGATGGCCCGGTTATCGCGACGGAAAAGCGGGAGGTGGAAATTAACTAGCGAAAGAATCCCGATAATCGGACTCGGGAACCAAAGGAACATCGCCTTCCATGCTGAGCGTAAAATACAGCCTGCAAACGTGGGCGGCTCACCTGTGCGCACATCAATCACGCGTAGGTTCACGATAGCTTTACCCAGCGTACGACCTTCAAAGAAAATTTCCTGAAGTCCTAGCCCCAAAGTAAAGGTAAGCATCGAAACAATACCAGCGTGCACAAACCAGTCGCCGGCTGCTTCGGGCGGAACCTCGAGCACCTTCATAAAAGGGTCTGCATTTCCCGTCTGCGCGACTTTGAGGTAAGCCTGCCAGGCTTTATTAACCCACGCCTCAAGCGCTGTACGCCCGGCAAGCGCTTCGACGCCCGCGGTACGATCCGCGAGATACTGAGCCACAAAACAGAGTGGTAAACAGTCGGCAACAAAAGCTAACGAACGCCACCCAAAGCCCGCAGGCTTAAGGGGAATCGGCGGAGGTGCCTCAGCCATGATTTCGTATACGCAAACAAGCGTCGAGGGTGTTGCGCATCAACATCGCAACCGTCATGGGACCGACACCACCCGGAACTGGCGTAATGGCGGCAGCCAGCGGAGCGACAGCATCGAAATCGACATCGCCCACGATCCGATAGCCCGTCTTTTTGGTGGCATCGGCTACACGGTTAATACCCACGTCAATCACCACCGCACCGGGCTTGACCATATCTGCCTTAATGAAATGCGGCTTACCAATGGCAGCGATAAGGATGTCGGCTTGGCGCGTAATCGCGGCCAAATCGGCGGTGCGTGAGTGCGCAATCGTCACCGTACAGTCGCACCCTTTCGCAATGAGTAAAAGTGCTGCCGGCTTGCCGACGATGAGTGAGCGACCGACAACGACAGCATGCTTGCCTGCTGTCTGCACGCCCGACCGACGAAGCAACTCAATGACGCCACGTGGTGTACACGCCGCGAAAGCACCTGGGAGTTCCTGGACGAGACGTCCAATCGATTGCGTGCCAAATCCGTCGACATCCTTGGCGGGGCTCACGCGATTAAAGACCTCGGTCTCTGGCAAATGCTTGGGCAAAGGCGCCTGAATTAAGATTCCATGAACTTCAGGATCTGCATTGAGCGCATCGAGGTGAGCGTAGAGCTCTGCGAGCGAAACATTCTCAGGGAAAACTTTGAGGGAAGCACGCATGCCGACTTCGGCTGCGGTCTTCTGTTTTTTAGTCACATACGAAACCGATGCAGGGTCTTCACCAACGCGCACGAAAGCGACGTGCGGGATAACCGGGGCAAGTTTAGCCACTTCAGCCTTAACCTCGGTTAAGACCTGCTGAGCGATCGCATTGCCATCAATAAGACCCATGACCTTTTATTAGGGCACCCTCTACGAACTGCGCAAGGCGCTTAGCAAAGACACCCGATAAAAGCGTCTGTATGCATCAAAAATCGGCGAGGAATACATAAACAAAGAACCCCGGCGTTGGCCGGGGTTCTGTTTAGTCTGCGAAGGTTCGCTTAGCCCTGATCACCTGACGGGGAAGGCCCACGGTCACGCGAGTGGTGATGGCGATCGCCACCACGGGGACGGTCTCCTCCGCCAAACGAAGGCTTAGGCGCAGGGGTGTATTCGCGACCTTCCTTCTCGGCGATAGCTGCACGACGGGAGAGGCGCACGCGACCCTTGTCATCGATACCGACACACTTGACGATGATTTCGTCGCCCAACTTGCAGACGTCTTCGACGTTGTTCACGCGGAAGTCAGCAAGTTCGGAGACGTGGACGAGGCCTTCTTGGCCAGGAAGACATTCGACGAATACGCCGAATTCTTTCACGGAGCGCACGATACCTTTATAAGTTTTCTCGATTTCGATTTGAGCCGAAATCAGGTTCACTTCGTTGACGGCACGGGCGAGCTTCTCTGCATCGATTGCAAAGATAGTGACCCAACCGGAGTCGTCTTGGTCGATATCAATTTGGCAACCGGTATACTCGGTGATGCGTTTGATATTCTTACCACCAGGACCAATGAGCGCGCCGATCTTGTCAGACGGAATCTTGATACGGTGCGTGCGTGGAGTGTGCTCCTTGAGTTCAGCACGGAAGGTCGGCATCGCCGCTTCCATGATGGTCAAGATCGCTTCACGTGCGGTCTTGTTCTGAACAATCGACTCCTTGGCAATCGCGATAGGGAGACCGTGGATCTTGAGGTCGAGCTGGAAGGCAGTGATGCCTTCGCGCGTACCGCAGATCTTGAAGTCCATGTCACCGAAATGGTCTTCGGCGCCAATGATGTCGGTGAGGACTTTGTGGCGGGCAATCTTGCCACCCTGCTCGTCGGTGACGAGACCGCAGGAGATACCTGCGACGGGAAGCTTGATCGGGACGCCAGCGTCCATCAGAGCCAAGGTACCACCACAGACCGAAGCCATGGAAGTGGAACCGTTGGATTCCATAATCTCAGAAACGAGACGGATGGAATAAGGGAAGTCCTGTTCGGAAGGCAGCACCGAGAGCAATGCACGCTCTGCGAGGTTACCGTGACCGGTCTCGCGACGGCTGGTCATACCAAAACGCCCTGTCTCACCAACGGAGAACGGAGGGAAGTTATAGTGCAAGAGGAACGAGCGGGTCTTAGGACCGCCCGTGATGGCATCGACTTCTTGGGCATCCTTGGAAGTACCAAGGGTCGCAAGCACGAGACCCTGGGTCTCACCGCGCTGGAAGATAGCGGAGCCGTGGACGCGTGGAAGCACGTCGGTAGCGCAGCTAATCTTGCGGAGGTCAGCAGGACCGCGACCGTCGGCACGCTTGCCGGACTGGATGATCGCATTGCGGTAGACCTTCTCTTGGAGTTTCTCGAACGCCATCTTGACGTTGCGAGTATCGAAGGTTTCGCCGAGTTCAGCCTTACAAGCAGCTTTAGCCTTCTCGATCACAGCTTTCACGGCATTACCGCGAGCAGCTTTAGATTCTAGGAAGATAGCTTTTTGGAGCTGTTCGCCTTCTGCCGAGACGCGCTCGCAGATAGCGAGAGCTTTGGCGTCGACAGTGACGAGAGGGTACGTGCGCTTTGTCTTACCAACTTTTGCAGCGAGTTCGCGCTGTGCACGGATGAGGGGCTGAATAGCTTTTTGAGAGTATTCAAGTGCGGCGACGAAGTCGGCATCGCTGATTTGGTCAGCAGAGCCTTCGATCATCATCATGTCGTTTTCATTACCAACGTAGATGAGGTCCAAGTCGGACTCATACATTTGTTCGTGGGTAGGATTGACAATAAACTGTCCACCAACGCGACCGAGGCGGATGCCAGCAATCGGGCCATTCCAAGGAATGTCGGAGCAAAGGAGCGCAGCCGAAGCAGCGGTCACCATGAGCGCATCAGGATCGTTGGATTGGTCAGCCGAAAGCACGAGGCCGATAACCTGCACTTCATTCAAGAAGCCCTCTGGGAAGAGGGGGCGCAGGGGGCGGTCGCAAAGACGGGAAGTGATGATTTCCTTGTCGCTCGGTTTACCTTCGCGACGGAAGTAGCTACCAGGGAAGCGGCCAGCGGCGGCAAACTTTTCGCGGTAGTCAACGGTCAGAGGGAAGAAGTCCTGGTCGGGTGAGCGAAGGTCTTCGGCGGCGGTGGCGGAAACGAAGAGCGTGGTATCGCCCTTACGGATAGTGACAGCACCATTAGCCAATCGGCCAATGCTACCTGTGCTGATGGTGATACCGAATTCTTCGATAGTCACCGAGTGTTGTTGTTTCATGTGTGTTTTGGGTGCGGTTTGATCCGCGTTGTGCTGGGCGGGATGCCCAGCGGGTTTTTCTTTTGGGGAAAGTTAAACCGTATGTCCGACCTCGCCACAGGGGCAGGGACGGACAGGTACGGTCAAGCGCTCGCTTACTTACGCAGGCTGAGCTTGGTGATAATCGCGTTGTAGCGTTCCACCTCGGTAGCCTTGAGATAATTGAGCAGCTTGCGGCGACGATTGGTCATCTGGATCAGACCGCGGCGGCTGTGGAAATCTTTACGGTGGTCACGAAGGTGTTCCGTGAGGTGGTTGATGCGTGCCGTGAGGAGCGCAACTTGGACTTCGGATGAACCGGTGTCCTTAGCGTCCTTTTGGAACTGTTTGATGAGGTCTGTCTTATCGATCGACATGGTATGTGGTGTGTTTGTTTGGGTTGGAGCCGCCCTGGGGTGTTTCCCGTGGACCAGCTACGCGCCGATCTCACCGTGTGGTAGCGGAAGTTTCCGCTGGCCCTTGCGAGAGGGGCGCCGCCCCGCTCGCTCACGAAGGTAAGCCTTTTAAATGAGGATTCCCCCCTCCCGATGCAAGGGGAAAGGAGAGGATGAAGGGGCAAGCGGGAAGCAGGAAGGGGCAAGATCGCTCTTTTCAGCCGTTTAGCGGATTAACTTAAGAAGAAGCTGAACAGCTGCGCAGAGAGAAGCTAAGTAGCTAACCGGCTAGCCAGCTAACCAGCCAAACAGCTAACACCGCTAGCACCGCTAATATAGTCATAAGGCCGAAGGCCTGCCGTCATAGGCGAAGCCGCCGTCATAACGAAGCGGAGCGAAGTGCCGTCGTAGGTCCGAAGGACCGCCGTCTGTATCTAAAGCTGGTTAGCTGTTTAGCTGTTCAACTGTTCAGTCGTTCAGCCGTTCGCCTGCTAGCACTTGCAGTCCTCCTGCTTGCCCCTTCCCGCTTTTATCTCGCACCAAGCAGCGCGTCTTAGCGCGGTGCTTGGCTGCGCAGGTGCTGCCAAATCGCCTCAAACTGATCGGCTGCCTGTCCATCGAGTGTCTCGGTAATTTGGGTCTGCCCGTCTTCGTCGACAAACTTCGGCATCTTGGTATCAGGCGTCACGCGGGTTGGGGCA
>CANHHS010000097.1 GCA_947460445.1 Opitutia bacterium
CCTTCTGTATACAGGGCGAGTGGCGGATCCCACATGGGCGCAAGTGCTTCGGGCCAAACTGGATCAATGCTTGTTAAAATACGTAACTGTAGTTCCGCCGCCCTTTTTTGCTCTGCGATGACATCAAAATTTCGCCGGCGTAAAATTTCGGCTACGGTTGGCCCGATACCTTTTACTTTCATTAATTCAGAAACTGAGGCATTCAGGGCCGCATGTAGATTGCCTGCAAAAGCATCTTGCAGTCGACGAACAGTGACCGGACCAATTCCGGTTAGGCCATTAAGCAGGATGCGCAATACAGCTTCGTCATCAGGGATAGGGTGCACCCTTGCAGTTGACCCTTTTGCTTAACGCCTGCGCAAGGTCGGCGAAAGCCCATCCAGCAGCTGGGTGGTTCTGACTGCAGTTTCACCTTTATGCTGCGTTAACCAGTCAGCTGCTAATGCATGCCAAGTGACGGCAGCGATGGTCGCTTGCAGTGGCGTCATTTTAAGTATGCGACGTCGGGCAACTACAGAAGCGACGATACCCGCTAGTAAATCACCAGATCCACCTCGAGCGAGGACGGGACCGCCAAAGGGAATATAGGTTAGGCTATCACCATCAGTGACGACAGTGAGTGGTCCTTTGAGCACAATAATCGTGCGGAGTTTTTTTGCTGCGAGGTGTGCGGCTTCTGGGGTGGCACGCTTGCCCGTTATGCGAAGAAATTCCCCCGCGTGTGGAAGTAGAATGCGTTGGGCTGCGCCGCGGGCATCATGGATGACCTTTGGGTTCAGTGCATCGGCATCTAGGACAGCGATGCCGCTGATGCTGCGAGCCGTGGAGGTTGCGAGGGTAATACCGTTTGTACCGAGACCACTCCCGAATAACACCGTGTCGACTCGATGGGCGAGAGCTTCGACTTCGGCTGGCAGGCTGGTTTGTCCGAGCTTAAGTGGAACCCACATTGCCTCTGGCAACATCAAGGCGGCCTTCGCGTGAATGGCAGATGGAACAGCGACAGTGACAAGTCCAGCTCCCGAACGCAGGGCAGCTTCGGCGTTCATGATGACAGCGCCTGGCATGGTACGTGAGCCGCCAACAATCAGCACGCGACCTTGCTCGCGTTTTTCTGTGCGCGCATTGCGGGGAGATGTTAGACTCCCCAATGCATTGCGTGTGGCGCAGCGTTGACCTTCAGTTTTCAGAGGGATCTCAATGTCGACAACGCGAATACGCCCGGCGCTTTTTGCGACAGTCGGAAGCAAGAGGGGAGCCTTTAAGCAGCCAATCGATACCGTTAAGTCTGCGCGAAAGCAGGGAGAATGCCGGTGGTCGCTGACTCCACTGGGTACGTCGATGGCAACGCGAAGTCCCGAGATAGATTCGCTCCACTTTAGTAGGTTACGCAGTTTCGGTTCGAGGGTTCCTCGAAAACCTGTCCCCAGAATGCCATCAAGGGTTACCGTTGGTTCAGGTAATGTAGGTAATTTACTTTGCCAGGTTAAGACGCGGGCACCCTTGCGGCGTGCTTTATCTAAAGCGGCTTTAGCGAGTTCTCCCGCAGGTTCGCCGTCGGCGAGTAAGATGATAAGTTTCCCGCCGAGCGCGCATCCAGTGAGGATGGCATCCGCGCCATTCTTGCCTTTACCGGCAAGCACCAGAACGACGCGAGGTTTCCGTCCAAGTTGAATGAGGGTCGCTTCGACGATACCTGCGACGGCTCGCTGCATTAATAAACGCTCTTTGCCTGGATTCTTTTGTAGCCAACGTGCTTCGTTCGCTGCAAATGCCGCACAGCCGAGAACGGGTAAATAGACCGCACTCATTTACGTTGAATGATGGCAACGTAAGCTAAGGCCATTCCGCCGTCATGAGAGAGCGACAAAAGAATTTCTGTTCCGCCATGAGCTTGAAGCAGCGCAGATCCTTTAGCATCTAAATGTACAACCGGCGCACCTTGTGGACCTTCTAAGACCTCAATGGATGTTAAGTAGAGTGCTTCGCCGATGCCCGTTCCGAAAGCTTTGCTCACCGATTCTTTCGCCGCCCAGCGCGCTGCCAGGGAAGCATCGGGGTCGCCCTTTGCTAGACAGAGTTTTTGTTCTGCGGGGGTAAAAACTTTATCGAGAAAAGCCTGTCCATGTCTCGCTCGAGCCGAAGCAATGCGTTCAACCGGGCAGATATCGGTACCAATCCCAACAACATTGCCGCCTTGGAGATTCATTTAGGACAGGGCTAGGCGCATTTCTGCGACAGCGGATTGCATGCCGATAAGTAATGCGCGGGCCACAATACTATGACCAATATTCAGTTCGTGGATGTGGGGGAGCTGCCGAACAACTTTTGCATTCGCATAGTTGATACCATGGCCGGCGTTGACGATGAGACCAAGGCGATGTGCTTGCACGCATCCGGTCTTCAAGCGCTCCAGTTCATGTTGGCTCGTTTCGGTGTTTACGCCATGCGCGTGTGCCCACGCACCCGTGTGTAGTTCAATCACCGGTGCACCCACGGCTACAGCCGCTTCGATTTGTCGAGGATCTGCATCGATGAATACAGAGACCTCAATGCCAGCATGCGTGAGGGCTGATACGGCCTTTCGAACCCGTTCAAAGTGCCCCACGATATTTAATCCGCCTTCCGTCGTGATTTCTTGGCGTGATTCTGGCACAAGACAAACGGCGGCAGGCTTTGCATGCAGCGCAATGGCCACCATCTCATCGGTACAGGCTAATTCTAGGTTGAGCCGGCAATGGGGTAGAGAGAGTAAGTCGGCCAAATCGCTATCTTGTAGGTGTCGTCGGTCTTCGCGCAGATGAACGGTGATGCCGTCAGCGCCTCCAGCGAGTGCGGCTTGCGCGATGGCGACTAGATTGGGTTCAGCGTGAGGTGAGAGGTGATCCTCGCGGTAACGTGCCTGTCGCACGGTAGCGGCATGATCAATGTTAACGCCTAAACGAAGTTTGCTCACTGTTTTTTAAGTTTATCGAGTTTCTTCTGAATCTCTTCGGCGTCACGTTTGAGGCGACGCCCGCGATCTTCTTGTCCGCATTTCTCGTAATACGACTCCATAATGCCGATGAGAGAGTTCACGGTTTTCATGCGGAAGACATCGTCAGAGCCATCATCCAGTTTCCGGCGGAAGGTGCGCTCAATGTCATTGAGGAACATCGTTTCATTTTCTTTATTCCCTTTCACTGCTTGGTAGTAGCCTTCGAGGGCAGCCTTAAATGTTGGCAGATGGTCGGCGTGCTCGCGCATGGTTTCTCGATAGAGATTCCGAATGCGCTCAAAGTTTTTAACCGGGTCTTTTTTCCAGAAACTTGCTTCGCGCTCAATCGACCGAAGGATTAAATCCATACGGTCTGGGAATTCTTTAACCAGACGGCGGTATTTTCCGCGGTAGGCGCTAATAGCATCATTTTCGCTCCAAGTCTGAGCGATATGGCGCGCCTCGATATCATCTGCAAGGTCACGCATGTCGGGCCACTCGTCGAATGCGCTGCGGATATCGCGAACCACTGTCTTCCAAGCATCCAGCTTCACTTTATCTCCGAGACTTTCGAGGCAGGCAGCATAAGCCTCCCAAGCGGTCAATGTGCGGTCGGCAGCCTCGGTTGCATACCGAAGGGTTTCTAACTGTAGGTCGCTTTCGCCGCGTTCGGCGTAGATACCTGCGATAATCATTAAGCGGCGGCAAAGCTGGTAACCTCCCGATCGACGTTGTTTATCGCCGAGCAGTTGCACCTCAAACTCCTTCACGGCCTTACCGGTTTGTGGGTCGCCCGTCATGCCGCAGGAATAACCGTCGGCGTAGCGCCCGGTGGACATATTCCAAGAGCCTTGGCGGTCGTTTTCTAGGAAAGCAAACCAGGCGTGGCCGCCACGATTGCCTTCGCCGGTGACATAAGCCGCGGGTATGCCGGCGGCCTTTGCGGTACTGGCAGCGAAATGTGCCTGGTGCATGCAAATCCCACCGCACTTCAAGATATCAGCGAGGGACCCGTCTGTGTAAGGAGGTCCTAAAGGTTTTCCACCAGTGACGAAGTCCATTCGGTAACGGATCATCCCATAGGCTTGACCCCACGTCTCCTGCTTCAGGCGCCGTAATTCTTTCAGCGTCCAGTCGAGCTCTTCCTCGGAGACGTCTGCCGCTACCACCCAAACAAGTTCGTAAGGTTGCAGTTTAGTTAAATCGGTCTCGAGATGATGTTTCGCATCGTTATCGCGATACCACCGGTAACGCTTCATCGGATCGATGGGATGCGATTCGCGCACAAGGCGGTGCCAGGACATTGGTCGGTCGTAGACGACCGCCATGGCAACTTGGAGATTGAGGTACTTGCCGCGTAATTCTTTGGGGTCATCGCGCCAGAGCTTAGCCCACGTGCGCAGGCCGGCCTCGACGTCATCTTCAGCCTTAATGGTCTGCAACCAAGTTTCGAGAGCAACAGGATCAACCATCACTTCTCGCAAGAACTGTCCAGTATCTTCATCGCGTGCCAATGAACGCAGCACATTCGGCGTTACGCGCCGGATAAAAGCTTCTTGGGTCGCGCCCAATGAAAAGTACTTACTTTCCCAAAGTCGGTCGTAGCGCTTTTCTTTATTAGACTGCGAGGTCGCTTTGAAGGCGGGAACAAGCCCGCGCTCTAAGCGCGAAAGATGGTTCTCCCATTTACCATCGCCAATACGTAGCGCCGTGTCGTTCACGAGTGTCGCCAGTTGTTTGGGGTCACGGAGGGGTGCGCCGATAAAAGGGTAGGGTTCTTCGTTGGCGACAACGGGCTCGTCGTTGGTCTTTGGCTTCGTCTCTGTAACGACAGGTGCCACGACTTCTTTATCGGGTGTTTTGACGGGTGTAAGATCGACGACAGGTGTTGTGTCGACAACGAGAGGTTCCTGCTCTCTCCCTAAAATTTCGCTGACGATACTATAGCTCTTACCTTCAGCGCGTGCTGCTTCGACGCGTAGATCGTATTGCGTCATCGCGATTGAACCAACCCACCATACAGCAGGGGCCAAAATTAAAATAGCTAGCAAGTCCTTCGTGTGCGAACGACGGGAAGGTTTTTTGACCGGTCTAGAAGGGCGAGGGCGCATGCAGCGGCAGATTGGTTATTTAACCCCAAAGAGGGTAAATCAGACCAACTTAATATTCAATGCTTGGGCGAGAGCAGGTGCTGTGGGGGACCCTTTTTTCTTTAACAGTGCTTCCGGGGTGCCTTGGTGAAGCAAGTGTCCGCCCTCCATGCCACCTTCAGGACCAATTTCAATAAGCCAGTCTGCCTCAGCCAGTACATCCGGGTGATGTTCAATGACCACGACAGTGTGGCCTTGGTCGACAAGGGCATGGAGCAACTCAAGTAATTTCCGGCAGTCCGAGTGGTGAAGTCCGATGGTTGGTTCTTCGAGCAAGTAAAGGCTGGGGCGAATTTTTCCGCGCGCACGGTCCATGAACGTTGGCAAACCGCGAGCGAGTTCGCTCACAAGTTTAAGCCGTTGGGCTTCGCCACCAGAAAG
>CANHHS010000098.1 GCA_947460445.1 Opitutia bacterium
ACCTTCTCCACACCCGATCCAATCTTCGTTTAATACCCGTAGTGATCTGAAATTCATCCAGTTTTCGTCATGGTAATCTGCGAACGAAAACGTGTGTTTCGTATTTAACCAACCGTGGTCAGCTCCTCCACGTGAGTTAGAAGGTCGGTAGAGAATCATCTATTCAATTCGGAAACCAATGACCGCTTACACTTCCCAGTCTTCACGTGGTTCGCGCACGGCAGCATCAATTGCCGCAAGTACCTGTTCGGTGGCTGCGGCAAGGTCGACCTGGTCTGTGCGCACGTGAACTTCTGGGTCCTGGGGCGCTTCGTAAGGCGAGGAGATGCCGGTGAACTCACGGATTTCTCCGCGACGTACTTTTGCGTAGAGTCCTTTGGGGTCGCGCGACTCGCAGACGGCAAGGGGTGCATCAACGTAGACTTCTAGGAATGCGTGGCGTGCTAACGCGCGTCGTGACTTCTCGCGATCTGCTGCCAGCGGCGCAATCAGGGTGACAAGCACGATGGCTCCGGTATCCGCAAATAGACCGGCCACGGCAGCCGCACGGCGAACACTTTCTGCACGTGCTTCAGGGGTAAATGCCAAATCGCGCGAAAGGGATGAGCGTAATTCGTCACCGTCTACGCGTAGGACATGTTTGCCGGCATCAAAGAGTCGACGTTCGACAGATTCGGACAAGGTAGACTTTCCGGAGCCCGACAGACCGGTGAACCAAAGAATCGCAGGACCATGGCCATGGCGTGCAATACGCTCGGCAGGTGTCACGCGGCCTTTGCCGTTAGTTTGCGATGAGCTAACTTCTTCGGTGATAATTCCGCCACCGGCAATACGTTCGCCGTCTTCAATCGCGAATCGACCCGTAACTGGGCACTCGTGGTGAAGGTCGTAGGCGATTGGCGCCGCTGTGCGTAGTACAATGTCAGCAACGGCGTCCTTGGGTACAGAATCACCTTGGGTTGCTGCGAGGGTGTCAGCGTCGGTGATGCTGTGAATGCGGCTAACGAAGGCGGGCACATCTTGGGTGCCGAGTCTTAGGCGGTAGGAACGACCCAGTGCTAACGGTTCACGTCCCAGCCAGAAAATACGGGCACGAAACTCGCGACCGACCCGAGGTGCATGGCTAGGGTGGGCGGCGATTTGACCACGCTCTACGAAGATTTGTTCTTCGAGGGTAAACCCAGCTGAAGCTCCCGTGGGGACAACGTCTCGTTTGGTGATGGGCCAGTCTTCAAAAGCGCGAACGGTTGTGCTACGTCCACCCGGCAAGAACACGAGAGGTTCCCCAGGGCGTAGTGATCCAGATTCCACGCGTCCTGCGATAATGCGACGGTGATCGAATCGGTAAATATCACTCACGGGCATGCGCAAGGGTAGGCCGGCAACATTATCTACGTGTACGAGGTCATCGAGAGCTTCAGCCACGGTTGGACCTTTGTACCAAGCCATTACCTTAGACCGCGTGACCACGTTGTCTCCGTGGCGGGCTGCAATTGGAATGAAGCGAGCAGCTTTGAGTCCTAACGACGCAAGAAAAGCAGTATACTCAGTTTCGATACGCTGGAATGTAGCGGCATCGTGTTTCACTAAGTCCATCTTGTTAACGAGCACAACCAACTGCTTAACACCGAGAAGTGAAAGTAACACGGCGTGACGGCGTGATTGATCCATGACGCCTTCTTGTGCGTCAATGACAAGCAGTGCGGCCGAAGCGCTCGCCGCACCTGTCACCATGTTTTTTAGAAACTCGCGGTGTCCAGGTGCGTCAATAATCGCATAGTTGCGTTTCTTCGTACGGAAGAAGATACGCGTCGTATCGATGGTAATGTTCTGCTCTTGCTCTTCGAGAAGGGCATCAAGCAAGAAGGCATATTCAAAGTCCATTCCTTCAGCGGCACAGGCTTTTTTGACCTGTTCAATTTTTCCTTCAGGTAGGGACTCGGTATCGTGGAGAAGTCGTCCGACAAAAGTGGATTTGCCGTGGTCAACGTGGCCGACGACGACGACATGAAGGCGACCGACGTCCGTTTCCGTCTGAGCGGTGTAAGTGGCGGGGGCTAAAGCAGACATTTTTAAATAGAGTTAAGGTATGAGTTATTGGATTGATAGGACATCACATGAAGCCCTTTGCGCGCAGTTTTTGCATCGCATTGCGCTCATGGTGATCTTGGGCACGTCCTGCCCGTTCACTCGTCCGAGTTAGACGAAGTTCATCAATGACTTTGTCAATCGTGTCAGCGTCGCTGGGCACAGGGTGCGTGATGGGATGGCAACCGAGTGACCGGAAGCGCTTACCGTCGCGCGCGTAGTATAAAGTCGGGATGGGAATCGCTTCACGGCGGATATATTCCCAGATATCGAGTTCCGTCCATTCGAGTAGAGGTTGGACACGTACGTGGCCACCTGCAGGAGGACGGGAGGCAAATTGACCCCAGAATTCAGGCGGTTGGTCTTTATAATCCCAAACACCTTCAGCTGAACGCGGTGAGAAGTGACGTTCTTTAGCACGCGTTGGATCTTCGTCGCGGCGAATGCCGGTTATGAGGGCATCCCATTTATACTCATCAAGGGCAGCGCGAAGTGCTAAGGTCTTTAGTTCATGGGTAACGGTGACTGGGTCGTGCGTCGCATAACTAACTCCGCGATCAATGGCCTCTTGATTGATGCGAATGAGCAAATCGAGCTCATGTTCTTTGGTCGCCCATTCCCTGAAGGTATACATCTCGGGAAACTCATAAGTGGTGTCGATGTGAAGGAGGGGGAAGGGCACCTTGCCAGCGAAGGCTTTACGGGCTAGCCAGATGAGTACGTTGGAGTCTTTGCCCATCGACCAGGGCATGCACACCTTTCGAAAATTTCGGTATGCTTCTCGGAAGATATGAATCGATGTCTGCTCCAGTCGGGTCAGGTGATCCATGGGAGGTACAGGCGCGTTTTGGCTCATGCGGAATTCTTGTATCTTGTGTGGAGACCGCATTCGGTTTTCGCAAGACCAGGCCATCGGCCGGCCCGGTCGTCATCCGAGGCACTCGTTGGGCGGGTACAGACTGAACAGCCAATCGAGCGGTATCCACGATCGTGAAGGGCGTTATAGGGTAACTGGTTTTCACGAAGGTATTTCCAAACACGGTCGCGATTCCAGTCTGCCAATGGGTTGAGTTTCCAGACAATGCTGCCGTCTTCGCGCCAGGCTAACTCAAGGATAGGCGTTAAGGTACGTTGGGCGGATTGATCTCGGCGTACACCGGTAATCCAAAGATCAAGTGAACGCAGTTTACGGTTAAGGGGTTGGACTTTTCTTAACTCACAGCACAGGTCGGGATTCTTTTCCCAGAGTTTGTCGCCATGGACTTTAGCTTGCTCCGTTAGACTTAGGTCAGGCAACAAAGACTCGATGCGGATATTCAGATGATCTTGTAGGGCTGACTTCAGTTCGATGGTTTCGCGAAAGAGTAAACCTGTATCGAGGCTGAAGGCGGGTAGACGTAATTTATTTACCTTTGCTAGATGCAGAATGGCTACGCCGGCAGGTTGAAAACTTGTGCCGATGGCGGCGCGCTTTCCAAAAGTTTCCCATGCCCAGCGCAACCGCTCCTCGGGTGTCGCCTTTTCCAGTTTAGCATTTGTTTCATCCAGTAGCGCAGGATCGAGCACCACGGGAGAGGGCTCAGAGCGCAACCAGCTGACAACACGTGCAAACATCTAAAATTTTAGACAGTGGGTGCTGACCAAAGATCGGCAGTTCGGTCTGCCCAATCGCCAAAGGCTTGCTGGGGTGTTCGTTCGCTGGCGTAACGCTTGAAGAGTACGCCGAGCTTCGCCGGGATTTCATCGAATGGAACCGATTCGTGCCAGTTACGAGCGAGTCGAGTGCCCTCACGGTTACCGCCAAGTAAAACGTTATACTTTCCAGGGGCTTTACCGATGATACCGATTTCAGCGCTGTACGGGCGCGCACAGCCGTTGGGGCATCCTGTCATACGTACAACGAGCTCTTCGCCGCCAATACCGGCTGCTGCTTGGGCAGCTTCGATGCTCGCAAGAAATTGTGGGAAAACGCGCTCTGATTCTGCCAAGGCTAGGCCGCATGTTGGGAGAGCAGGGCAGGCCATTCCGCGACTACGCACGAGTCCCGGCGAGAAGACGTTCTCGCATCCATGCGACTTGAGAAGCTTTTCGATTTCATCTTTGTGGCCATTTTGAATACCAGACAGCACGAGGTTTTGTGAGGCTGTTAGGCGGAAGGTAGGCCCGAACTTTTTAGCGATTTCGCGTAAGGCAGTTTTTAGGCGATAGCCCTCCGCATCCTTTACGCGGCCTGTTTCAATAAACAGTCCGAGATAGGAAGTCGTATCGGTCTCGCGGTGCCAACCGAATGGGTCACCTTGTCCTTTGAACAAGAAGGGCTTGGCAGCGGGCAGGGGAGCGCCGAGGCGTTGCGCTAGCTCGCTGCGGAACCACTCAAGGCCTTTTTCTTGGAGGACATACTTAATTCGCGCATGCTTTCGATCGGTACGGTCACCCCAGTCGCGGTGGATGGAAACGACGGCAATCGATACAGCTGCTATTTGCTCACGGGTGATGAAGCCGACGACATCAGCAAGACGAGGGTAAGTGAGTTTATTGCCGTGTGATGTGCCTAGGCCGCCACCGACGAGTAGATTGTAGCCAATGAGTTTACCGGCTTCGACGACCGCAACAAAGCCCATGTCGTTTGTAAAAATGTCAGTGTCGTTGTTTGGCGGAATCGCGAAGCCGACTTTGAACTTTCGTGGGAGATAGGTTTTTCCGTAAAGAGGGTCCACAGGTGCGCCTGATTCGTCGGCATCCGCAGGCGGAGGCATGTATGGGTTCGCTTGATCGCTTTTGGCTTTCGCCACGATTTCGCCTAGGCCGAGATCCAGTTGCACGCCATCAACCCAAATAGAGTGATAGGCAGTCGTGCGTGGGAGTAAAACAGTGGTTACCGCAAACGCATCGTCCTCAATTGACTGAGTGATTGCATTGACCGCGGGTGCGGAGGGTGCGGTGACATTTCGATTCACATCTCCGCAGGTTGCGAGCGTCGTGCTTAGAGCTTCGTTGATGGATTTGATGAGAGAACCGATTCCTTTTTGTAAGACACCATGGAATTGGAAAGTCTGACGTGAGGTTATCCGGAGTGTGCCATTCGCAAACCGTCCGGAGAGCTCATCATAGACCAAGTACTGCGCAGCAGGGACAATGCCTCCCGTTTGACGTGTACGCACCATCACTGAATATTCTTTGCCAACCTTGCGCTTATCGCGGTCGTCTTGCTGATAAATGCCGTGGAACTTAATGAACTGTTCGTCGTCTCCCGAGAAGCGGTCCAATGTATCATTCGCTAACGTTTCACGGATAGATCCGGAAAGGTCGGGTTTGGCAGCTTTAAGGAACTCGTTTTTGCTTAAGGGCTTTTCCATGAATTTAATCTTGCTAATATGACCAAAGAAATAGAGATTAGGTCAACAACTTTTTTACATG
>CANHHS010000099.1 GCA_947460445.1 Opitutia bacterium
GTGCTCTGTTATGAAACTCGCCTCCAAAATCGTTGCCTCGTTACTCGGCCTGATGTTCGTCGTCTTCGGACTGAACTTCTGGTTCCACTTCATCGCCGTACCTTCACCTGCTGAAGGCACCCCTGCATCTGCCTTCATTGGTTCGATGTATGGTTCTGGCTACCTAGCGGCCGTTAAGGTCATCGAAGTTCTCGGTGGTCTCGCGCTGCTCGTTTCTTGCACCCGTCGTCTCGGTATCGTGCTTATCGGCGCAGTCACATTCAACATTGCTGCGTTCCACGTAGCCTTCTTCGGTTGGGCTAGCCTGCTCGATCCTGTTGTCGCTTTCGCAATCGTAGCATTACTCTTCCTCACGAAGTCACACAATCTGCTTTGCTGTCTCTCCGGTTGTGGTTGCTGCAATAAAGAAGGTTCCGGTTGCGGTTCTTGCTGCTCGAAAGAGTCGAGCTCGTCCTGCTGCTCAGTCGAATCATCCGACAAGAAGTCTGGCGGTTGCGGTTGCGGCTAAGCTGCCGACATGAAAAAAGGCCAGCGGAGTGATCCGCTGGCCTTTTTTGTTATAGGCGTTTGCTCAGCGGTTCCAGGGGGCGCGTGCGAGGAGCAAGCCCATCCCGCACCAGTCAGTGATGCCGGCAAACATGAGGCCTGCGCCAATGAAGCCACTTAATCCGTAGAAGCCAGGGTGGTAGAAGGTGCCCAGGGCAACGCCTGCGAAGACCATTAGCCCTGCAGCGATGCGAACTTGTCGTTCTACTGACATCACAGAGCGGGCGTCGCCTTCCATGGGGAGTCCGGCTTGTTGGCAAGCACGGGTGCCGCCTTGGATGACAAAGGTACGTATGCCGGATGACTTTAATTTTTGGGCGGCTACCTTGGCACGTCCACCCGAAGCGCACAGTAAGAGGACGCTACTGTTTTCGCGTTCGGACATTTCGGCGCGTACGCTGTCTACGTTGACGTTTTCGAGGGGCAGATTGACGGCACCTTGGACGCGTCCGGAACGAAATTCAGCAGGTGAACGAACGTCGAGTAAGAGGGCGCCACCACGTGCGGCCTCCAATACATTGGCAGGTTGAAATTCATCATGTGAATCCACCGTTAGGGTGCCAGCGGCTCCGCAGGCTTTTGTCGGACCGCAACTCGCACCTTGGGGTGTTGCTGGAGTTTTTGGGCGGTGCAGTGCCATGTCGCGGATGTAGGCGGCACCTGAGAGGTTAAAGACATTAAAGCCGTTCTCCTTGAGTAAGCGTGTGGCGACGTGGGCGCGCAGGCCACTGTGACACAGAACGACGGTTGGTTTGGATTTATCGAGTTCGTTTAAACGTCCACGTAGCGCATTCAGCGTAATATGCTTTTCGCCGGTAACACCGCTGAGTGGCAGTTCTGCACGTTCATCGTCTTCACGCAAATCGACGACTTGGTAGTTTGATAAATCGCTGTCGGGTTGTACGAGGGGTGCGAGGCCTTCGAGATCATTGATGGCAGCAAAGGCGGCCATGTGGACAGGGTCTTTGGCTGAACCAAAGGGTGGGGCGTAGGCTAAATCGAATTGTGCAAGGTCATGGACAGTCCCGCGGAAGTGAAGCAGGGATGCGATGATATCCAGGCGCTTATCCACGCCCGCTACCCCGACAGCCTGAGCGCCGAGGATACGCCCTGAGCCTGCTTCGTAGACGAGTTTAAAGGTTAACGGGTGTGCGCCAGGATAATACCCAGCATGATGGTTGGCGGTAATGTGGACTGCACGGGCTTTGATGCCACGGGCGAGGGCAGCTTTAAGGGATTCGCCAGTGATACCTGCGGCTAAGCTGAAGACTTTGATGATGGCAGTGCCCCATGCGGAAGGTGCAGCTGCGGATTGACCTGTAGCGGCATGTTGGCCGGCAAGACGTCCCGTGCGATTGGCGATACCCGCGAGCGGGATACGGCCACGTCCACCGGTTGTCCCCAGTGCGTATTCCGCGACGTCACCGACAGCGTAAATCGATGTGTCGTTGGTGCGCATGTGGCTATCGGTACAGATGCCACCCGTAGATCCGATGGTGAGTCCTGCTTCGACAGCGAGGCGATTCGATGGTCGTACGCCCAATCCCAAGATCAGCATATCAGCGTCGATGGTTTTTCCGTTAGCGAGAACGACGCCAGTGGCTTTGCCATTTTTCTCAGCAATTGCGGTGAAGCCGCTTTCGGTAATGAGCGTAATGCCATGTCGCAATAGTTCGCGCCGAAGTGGTTCAGCCATTTCGGGGTCAAGGGGTGGCAACACCTGCGGGCTACGTTCAACCAAGGTTACGGCAAGGCCACGTTCGCGAAGCTGTTCAGCAACCTCGAGACCAATAAATCCACCGCCCACCACCGCAACATGACGTGCCTGCGAAAGTTCACCTAAGATTTTATCCATATCCTCGATGTTGCGTAAGGAATGTACCCCGTGGGCACGTATCCCGGGTACGTCGGGCATCAATGGTGCGGCGCCCGGTGCGAGAATTAAACGGTCGTAAGGTTCGTCGTAGTCTCTCCCTTGGGCATGATCACGTACACGAACTGTCTTTGCTTCGCGATTGATCGAGATCGCTTCGTGCCGAATGCGCACATCGATGTTGAAGCGTTTCTGGAACAGTTCGGGTTTAGCTACGAGGAGCTTAGCGCGATCTTGGATGACGCCTCCCAGGTGGTAGGGGAGTCCGCAGTTGGCAAATGAAACGAAGCCGTCTTTTTCCAACATGACAATAGAGGCATGTTCGTTACTCCGGCGTGCACGTGTGGCTGCCGAGGCGCCACCGGCGACACCGCCGATAATCAGAATTTTAGGGGAATGCATGGTATGTGTAATTCGAAGAAAGTTATCTTAGCGTGATTGCTTAGGTGCAAAGTGAGTGCGGATGCAGTTTAGGATGGTTCGGCAACCTGTGTGTCCGATGGCGTAGTGGATGGCGCGACCGTCGCGTTGTGCCTGTACGAGTCCAAAGCTACGCAGACGCATCAAGTGCTGGCTGATGGTTGCTTGGGGGCGTTTAAGTGCCGAAACCAATTCGCCGACCGTGAGTGGGCCGGATTCAAGCCGTTCGACGATGCGCAGGCGTTCAGGATGTGCCAGTGTTCTTAAGGCGGCACCACAACGTTGAATGACTTTAGGGTCCAAAGATGCCTGTTTCATACATTCAATAAATTGAATGTATTTGGGCGGACGTCAAAGACATTCGCTGGTAGGGCGATAGGTTTGCTTAACTTAATGACCGATTGACGGCGCTGACGAGGGCGTGGAGGCCCGCCAGTTCAATATTCGGGTCAACCCCGCAACCCCAGACCGTGCGGCCTTCAGGGGTCTGGATAGACACATAGGCTGCGGCTGACGACTCTTCGCCGGAGCTCAGGGCATGGGCTCGGTAGTCGCGTAGGGTAAAGGTCGCCCAGCCACGTGCCGCCAAGGCGTGCACAAAGGCGCTGATGGGGCCATTGCCTTCACCTTCGATCGCTATGGTTCGCTCTTTCCAGCTTACCTTGGCTTTGGCGCGAATGGTGTCTTTGCCGAGAGGCTCAGCTTGGAATTCGAGCAGTGCCAGCGGGTTGCTCACGTTGACGAATTGTTTGCGGAACTCGGCGTGAATTTCCGCGGGGCTAAGTTCTTTACCTAAGCGATCCGCAATTCCGCCGACATGATTGCCGACTTCGGGGTGCATGAGTTTGGGTAAGTCGAAACCGAATTCACGATCGAGGATATAGGCCACGCCGCCTTTGCCGCTTTGAGAGTTGATACGAATGATGGCTTCGTAGGTGCGCCCGATATCTTTGGGGTCAATCGTCAGGTAGGGAACGTCCCACGGGGCATCGGAGCCGACTTTATTGCGACGATCCATGCCTTTCTTGATAGCATCTTGGTGTGAGCCGGAGAATGCGGTGAAAACGAGATCGCCGCCGTAAGGGTGGCGTTCGTGTACCGTCATCCGAGTTACCCGTTCATAGACTTCGCGAATCTTGGGTAAGTTCGAAAAATCTAAATGTGTGTCGATGCCGTGGGCGTAAAGGTTGAGTGCGACGGTGATGATATCGACGTTTCCGGTGCGTTCTCCGTTGCCAAAGAGGGTGCCTTCAACGCGATCAGCACCTGCCATTAAGCCCAGCTCGGTGGCAGCGACGCCAGTGCCACGGTCATTATGGGTGTGTAGTGAGATGATGGCAGCTTTACGATCTTTGAGCTGCCGGCAGAACCACTCGATTTGGTCAGCGTGGGTATTGGGTGTGCCGGCTTCAACCGTGAGCGGGAGATTGAAGATAATGCGTCGGTCTTTGGTTGCGCCCCAGGCTTTGCCAACGGCTTCGCAAATTTCGACAGCGTACTCAGGCTCTGTGAGTACAAATGTTTCTGGGCTAAACTCCATGCGCCAGGCGGTCTTCGGGGCCTCTTGGCAGAGTTGTTTGATGAGTTCAGTGGCTTTGACGGCGACGTCGGTGACCTGTTTTTGATCCATGCCCAAGACGATCTCGCGCTGCGCAGGATTGGTGGGCGTGTAGAGGTGAATGATGGCCTGGTGAATACCTTCAAGTGCTTCAAATGAACGGCGAATGAGGTGCTCGCGTGCTTGCACGAGGATTTGTACAGTGACGTCTTTCGGGATGAGCTTCTTTTCGATAAGCTCACGCGTGAAGGCGAATTCGGTATCGGACGCAGATGGGAACCCAATTTCGATTTCCTTAAAGCCGAGTCGGCAAAGTAGGGCGAACATCTCTAACTTCTCTGCAACTGTCATCGGCACAGCGAGGGCTTGATTACCATCGCGCAAGTCGACGGAGCACCAGGTCGGTGCGCGGTCAAGGACGGCATCCGGCCAGCGTCGGTCCTTCAGGACGACAGTGCGGAAAGGTTTATATTTTCCTGGAGGCGGGCTCATGGGATGTGAGGAGAAAGCGGGAAGCGGGAAGGGAAAGGGGAAGGAGGACGGGGAAGGGGAGAGGGGAGACTAAAGACTAAGGACTAAAGGCTAAAGGAGTGAAGCTGAACAGCTGAACGGCTAACCAGCTGAACAGAGAGTAAAAAGAGAAACAGAGGCGGGAATTAAGAAATAAAATTAAAAAGGAGCTAAGTGGCTAACCTGCTAACTGGCTAATTAAGAGAAGATGAGGCTGATTGGCCGGTTAGCGGGTTAGCTGGTTAGCAGGTTGGCTATTTGTGGGTGTTAAGGGAAGGTGGGGGCTTAAAAGCAAAGAACCCGCCGGGGGAATCCAGGCGGGTTCTTCGTCGTCAGCGAGGAGAGCCGGATTAGGCGTCTGGTTTTGTCTTACGAAGGCCAGTCACGCGACCGCCTTTGAAGTCATTACGCTTCTTAAGAAGTTCAACGCGTTCAAAACGCTTAA
>CANHHS010000100.1 GCA_947460445.1 Opitutia bacterium
GGGGTCTGAAGGTGTACGCCTCTTTCGTGACGCCTGCCAGCATCTCGTTGACCAGGCACCCGATGAAGCTGTGCTCAAAGATCTCTCCGAGCATATTCTGGCAGTACCGGGCGTGCGTGGATTTCACGCCTTCCGTGCCCGCCACTTGGGCGACCGACTCGAGGTTGATTTCCATTTACAGGTAGATGGTTCATGCACGGTGGGTGATGGGCATGCCATTGCTGGACGGGTGAAGGCTGAGATCCGCGCAACGCATCCTGAAGTCGTCTCGATCCTTGTGCATGTAGAACCCAACGAACCTCAGCACTTGAAGTCAGAAGGCCATAGCGGTATAAAGTAACTCACTTATGCGCCTCATCCTTGCCTGTCTAGCTGCGGTTGTCTTGGCTGCCCCGAGTGATGCTGTACGGATTAATTTGCCGACAGATCGTACGGTTGATCTTTTTGTCGGACAGAAAGTTGAACTGACCATCGCTGGAAATCCAACGACGGGTTATAAGTGGTCAGTGGCATCGATGCCGGAAGGTATCACTGAAGTTGGCGAGGCTGTTTATATTCAAGACCCTGCCGACTCGCCGGATGGTCATCGCCGTGTAGGCGTTGGCGGTCGTTTTATTTTCACCTTTATCAGCAGTAAGGCTACCGAAGGTTCGATTAAGCTCGTTTACACGCGTCCATGGGAAAAAGACACACCGCCGATTCAAACAGCGGATGTCAAAGTGCGCGTGACCGCCCGTTGATTACTCCGTCTCTTCGACAAAGCGTCGCTCGCCATAGGTTTTGGCGAGCCACTTTTCGAGGGCGATGAAGTCTTTAGGAATCGGGGCCGTGAAGACCATGGTCTTACCTGTTACGGGATGGACAAGGTGTAGACGGTGAGCATGCAGCATCACGCGCGGCATGGGCCAGTTCGCAAAAATAGGGTTATCGAATTTTCCGTATGTACGGTCGCCGAGGATGGCATGTCCGAGGTGAGCAAGGTGTACGCGGATTTGGTGCGTTCGTCCGGTACGTGGACGTGCTCGGATGAGCGAGGCTTGAGCACCATAACGTGCTTCGACCTGCCAATCGGTAACAGCTTCTTTTCCATCATCGCTGACGGCCATGCGCACGCGCACCATGCGGTGGCGGTCGATGGATGCCGACATCGTGCCTGAAAGTAGGCGAGGGACTTTGTCGACTAAAGCGATATACTCTTTGTCTGGTTCGCGTCCGGAGAATTGCTCAATCAGCCCGTGGAAGGCTGCGTCAGACTTGGCGACAATCATCACGCCGGAGGTTTCGCGGTCGAGACGGTGTACAATCCCTGGGCGAATGGTTCCGCCAGCCGGGGCGAGTTTGCCTTTAGTTTGGTGAAGGAGTGCGTGGACGACCGATGTTTCGTCAGATCCGGTCACCGGGTGCGTGATGAGCCCTGCGGGCTTATTAATGACGATGATGTACTTATCTTCAAACAAGACAGGTAGGCCCATCTTGCGTGCACTTACGGTTGGCTTATCGGGTACTGGGAGAACGAGGTTGATCGAGTCGCCCGCTTCGACGGTTGCGCGTCGATCAACGACTTTTCCATTCACCTTCACTTGTCCAAGGTCGATAGCTTTTTGCACGCGTGAGCGACTGACACCTGGGATGAGCGCAGCGGCAACTTTATCCACGCGGTCGCGGGCTTGTTCATTGGTCGCGCGTAAGGTGTGAACTTCACCTTTGGCTGCTTTAACAACCACAGGCTTGGGCTTAGCGACTGGCTTAGCTTTGGCGGGGATGGTCGCCTTGCTGCCAGGGGAGAACTTGATTTTGCGAGGCGTCTTCGCTTTGGGCTTAAATTTAGCCACGATTAGCGCGTCTTACCAAGGAGGTAGGCGGGGTTCAATTTCTGAAGGTCTTTCGGGATGAACATGCCGTCTTTACGGATGACTTCGCCGTCAAAAACAATTTCACCGCCACCGTATTCAGGGCGCTGAATGCAGACCATATCCCAATGCACCGATGAATTGTTTCCGTTGTCGGCCATTTCGTAGCACTTACCAGGGGTGAAGTGGAAGGAACCTGCAATCTTTTCATCAAAGAGAATATCCTGCATCGGGTTGAGGATGTGCGGATTGAAGCCGATGGCAAATTCGCCGATGTAGCGGGCACCTGGGTCGGTATCGAGGATCTCATTGAGTCGCTTGGTGTTATTGGATGTCGCTTCGACGATCTTACCCTTCTTGAAGACGAGACGGATGTTATCAAAGGAGACGCCCTGGTAGATGGTTGGGCAGTTGTATTGAATGACGCCTTCGACGCTGTCTTTGACCGGGGCGCTAAAGACTTCGCCGTCAGGGATATTGTATTCTCCGCCGCAAGGGACTGAGCCAATTTTCTTAATCGAGAAGCGTAGATCGGTCCCTTTGCCCTTGATGTGAACCTTGTCGGCTCGGTCCATGCGCTTCTTGAGCGCAGCCATGCCGGGTATCATGCGAGCATAGTCGAGTGTGCAGACGCGGAAGTAGAAGTCTTCAAACGCTTCGCTGCTCATCTTGGCTTGCTGTGCCATGGCAGATGTTGGCCAGCGTAGCACGACCCACTTGGTTTTATTGACGCGCCAATCAATAACCGGGCGCAGAACTTTTCCAGCGAGTTTTGCTTTTTCGGTAGGTACGTCGCTTGCTTCGAAAATGTTATCGGAACCGCGGACAGCGATGTAGGCATGCATTTTTTTCATGCGGGCCAGTTCCATGTCTCTCACCAGAGCAAATTGTTCTTCGGTGCCGTGTAGATTCATCTCACGACCGACGCGGGCGCGTTGGATTTGCACCATAGGTACCGCACCGCAGGAACGGGCTGCACGAATCAGTGCCACGACAAATGCATCAGGGATGTCGTAGGCGTCGATGAGCACGCGTTCGCCCTTTTTGAGGCGGGTGGAAAATCCGCAGAGTACATCTGCGAGCTGGTTGTACCGAGTGTCCATCGGCCGAGCGTGGTTAACTGGGCTGAAAAATGCAAGGAAAGGGCAGGGAAGTGTGACAATGGGCTGGGACAGCCTGTCGCTGGCAGGGGGTGACTCTGGGCTACGGGAGGCGCCAAATCACTGTGGATACCTTAATCATTTGCTAAAATGCCCGTTTCCCATTTTGGCATCTCTCTTGCATATGTGCATTTGCCAGCCCGCTGGCACCCTCTCCTCAACTACCTATACCTCATACACCATGGCAAAGAATACCAAACCCAACGTTAAACCCCTCGGCGACCGCGTTCTCCTTCAGCGTCTCAGCGAAGACACCGAAGAAGTTAAGGGCGGCATTATCATCCCCGACACTGCAAAGGAAAAACCACAAGAGGCTACCGTCATTGCGCTCGGCACCGGTAAGGTCGACAAAGACGGCAAGTCGGTTGCCTGGGATGTTAAACTTGGCGATACCGTCCTCATCGGCAAATACGCCGGTACGGAAGTGAAGCTGAATGACGAAATCTACATCCTCCTGCGCGAAGAAGAGATCCTCGCTGTCATTCGCTAATCCACAGACTTCTAAACTCTAAACACCTAAATCTATGTCCAAGAAACAAATCCTATTCGATGAAGCTTGCCGTCGCAAGGTTCTCGCTGGCGTCTCCACGCTCGCCAAAGCCGTCAAAGTCACCCTCGGTCCTAAAGGCCGCAATGTGATGATTGATAAAAAGTTTGGCGCCCCGAAGGTCACCAAGGACGGTGTCACGGTCGCTAAAGAAATCGAACTTGATTGCCCATTTGAAAATATGGGTGCGCAGATGGTTCGCGAAGTTGCTTCCAAAACCGCCGACAAGGCTGGCGATGGTACCACCACCGCTACCGTACTCGCTGAAGCCATCTACAAGGAAGGCTTGAAGTCCGTTGCTGCCGGTTCCAACCCGATCTTCATTAAGCGCGGTATTGATCGCGCGACCGAAGCTATCGTCGCTGAACTCGCAAACATCTCCAAGAAGATCAAGACCCGCGAAGAAATTAAGCAGGTCGCGACCGTCTCGGCTAACTGGGATGCCTCCATTGGCGACATCATCGCGGATGCGATGGATAAAGTCGGTAAGGATGGCACCATCACTGTCGAAGAAGCGAAGACCGTCGAAACCACGTTGGATGTGGTCGAAGGTATGCAATTCGACAAGGGCTACCTCTCCCCTTACTTCGCAACCAATGCGGAAACCCTCGAGGCCTTACTCGAAGACCCTTACATTCTCCTCTACGAGAAAAAGGTGTCTGCGATGAAGGACTTGCTCCCTCTCCTCCAAGAAGTCGCGAAGACCAGCAAGCCATTGCTGATTATCGCTGAAGAAATTGAAGGCGAAGCGTTGGCAACCCTCGTGGTTAACAAACTCCGCGGCACTCTGAACGTTTGTGCTGTGAAGGCTCCTGGCTTCGGCGATCGCCGTAAGGCCATGATGGAAGACTTAGCTGTGCTCACCGGCGGTAAGTTCATCACCGAAGATATCGGTGTGAAACTTGAGTCCGTGAAGATTGCCGACCTTGGCCGTGCAAAGCGCGTTCAGGTCGACAAAGAAAACACCACCATCATTCAAGGTGCAGGCAAATCTTCCGAGATCCAAGGCCGCGTGAAGCTCATCCGTCGCCAGATTGATGAGACCAGCTCCGACTATGATCGCGAGAAGCTCCAAGAGCGCCTCGCTAAGTTGGCTGGCGGCGTTGCCGTCATCCACGTCGGTGCAGCCACCGAATCTGAATTGAAAGAAAAGAAGGACCGTGTCGACGACGCCTTGCACGCAACCCGTGCAGCGGTCGAAGAAGGTATCGTCCCAGGTGGTGGCGTAGCCCTGCTCCGCACCGTGAAGGCAATCGATGCTGTCATCGCTAAGCTCGAAGGTGACGAGAAGGTTGGCGCACGCATTGTTCGTAAGGCTATCGAAGAACCCCTCCGCACGCTTTGCTTCAACGCAGGCACCGAAGGCTCCTTGATTGTCCAAGAAGTTCTCAAAGGTAAGGGCAACAATGGTTACAACGTCGCAACCGGCGAATACGAAGACCTCGTGGCTGCCGGCGTCGTCGATCCTACCAAGGTTACCCGTACCGCGATTGTGAATGCAGCTTCGGTTGCGTCTCTCTTGTTGACGACCGAGTGTCTGATTACCGATCTGCCTGAAGACAAGAAGCCAGCAGGCGGTGGCGGTGACCACGGCCACGGCGAATACTAATTCAGGTTTATCCTGATGAAACAAAGGGCGCCCAATGGGCGCCCTTTTTGTTGCATCGGCTTGCTATGCCTTCGAAGCGGGTGTTGGCTGAAGCATGGCCGTTAAACTCCAAAGTCAAAAGTCGAACCCCGTCTTCGGCGTAGCTCTCTTTGTTCTCCTCCCGTTGA
>CANHHS010000101.1 GCA_947460445.1 Opitutia bacterium
ATCCGTTCGATTTCCTCGATGTTGGTCGCAGTCGCTCCCAGGAAGAAGCTGTAGTTAGCGACCGAAGTTGCCGCAGCTCGTGAAAACTTATCTTCAAGGGCGACGCGCGACGTAGCCGGCGGCTTCGTATTGGGCATCTCCATGAAGGAGGTGACGCCCCCGGCAACGGCTGCTCGGGATTCGCTACCGATGGTCGCTTTATGGGTTAAGCCAGGTTCCCGGAAGTGTACTTGGTCGTCGATCAGGCCAGGTAGGAGCAATTTCCCTTGAGCTTCAATTTCACGGTCAGCCCCGCCGGTAACCTTGCCGACTTCCATGATACGGCCATCGCGCACCAAGACGTCACCCTGACGTCGGGTGCCGTCATTAACGATTTCGGCGTTACGGAAGATGAGTGAGCCCATGCCCACAGTCCAACCGTCTTCGGGATAGAAGCAAGCGGGAGCTTTAGAGGACCGTACCTTCGGGCCGCTGAAGGCCCTCGGGGCTTAAATTCATCGACTGAATCGTGAAGCTGTAGCCGGTGTGTCCGTTGAACTTAAGTTGGAAGTCGGTAATCGACCGTTTTTCTTCGGGGAAGAGGGATAGCTTAATTTCTGTCCAGTCCTTGATCATCTTACGGATGTCGTCATGGGGGATAACCACAGGCTCTTGAGTCTTTGGGTTCTTAAGGGTGGAGAGTTTATCGAAAGCGAGCTGCTCACTTTCTTTACCCGCTACCGCTGTATTCCACATCAACATGGATATGTTGAGTGCGCCTCGGATGGCCTGCTTCTTTTCTTCGATCGCGGCACGACCGACGGCGGGTTGCTCGAGTAGACCGTCGAGGATGCCAATCTTACGCGTAAATAGATTCCATTTGTCGGCCAATGTTTGCCCAGGGCTGGCGGGTCCTTTGGAGGCTTCGGCTGGGGCGAAAGACTTTTTTTGTACAAAGCCAATTGGGCGAGCCTTCGGGTTGCCAAAAGCACCAACGGTACGGTTGCGGGAGCGAGACGAAGACATGGGAGGGGTGGGTAAGGAAAAAGAAAGGGGGCTAGAGGGGCAAGCGGGAAGAGAATCGAAAGGGAAGGTCCAGGGGAGAATAGGGAGCTATGTTAGGTTCCCTCTTGCGAAAAGTGTCTCCAGCGGGTCAGATAAGGCCACACCCGTGGCAGACTATAGCAAGATTCTAGCCGCCCACCGACGCAACCACCTGTCGGAGCCCTTGGCGCTGCCAAGTGGCACACACCGCTTCTTTTCTTCCGACCTTCTGCCCTTACCGGTCGAAAAAGTTTACCCATTTTTTTCGGACGCACGTAACCTTCAGTCCATCACTCCTCCTGAACTCGATTTCCGCATCCTCACGCCGATGCCCATCGATATGCGTGAGGGAGCATTGATGGATTATCGTATCAAGCTAAACGGTATACCGTTCCATTGGCGTACGCGTATTGCCCACTGGGATCCGCCCCATGCTTTCGTGGATGAACAAGTCAAAGGTCCCTATGCCTTCTGGCATCACACCCACACGTTCTACGATGAAGGTGGCAAGACCCGGATGGATGACGAAGTGCTTTTCCGTTTACCCCTTTGGCCGCTCGGCGAAGTTGCTTACCCGTTTGTATACCCGAAAGTTAAGCGCATCTTCGACTTCCGTCGTCGCAAGATTCGCCAGTTACTCGGGATTGCTTAAGCGCCCAGCAAGGCAGGGAGTTCAGCTAAGCGTTTGATAAAAGCGTCAGCCCCTGCGCGCACTTTTGGGCGTTCGGCGTAGCGCCCGAAGCCGATGAAGCGGTCGGCGTCGCCTTTGACTTCAAGATCGCTGGCGCCATCTCCCACCATCACGACTTCGCTCGCGTTGAATTCTTTGCGGAGTATTTGCGTGACCACATTTTTTCCACGCGCACGAGCCGTTGGTGAATTTTCGTTAAAGCCAGTATAGTTCCCTGATGTATCAAAGTAGAGTTCGACAGCGTAGACGCGTTCAATGCCGAGGACTTTGGCTAACGGTAGGATGGCTTCGGTAAAACCCCCGCTGACGATGGCAATCTGCCAGCCGGCCGCTCGGATGCGACCGAGTGCTTCGGTTGCATCCGGTTCAATGGTGGCGATGTACTTTGCAGCAATCTCGGCGAGCTCTGTGCGCGTCGGACGAATCAGTGTTAGGCGCTGCGCAAAGACTTTCTCCAGAGGGATACTGCCATCCATCGCCTCAGCTGTCATTCGTTCGACTTGTTTGAAAACTTCTGCGCCACGGAGTCGACCGAGCTCATCGATGCCTTCAACCGCTGAAAGGGTTGAATCGCAGTCTAAAAGCAGAAGCCGAGTGGCCATGAGTTAAAAGAGCAGTAGGAGCGGGTAGGGAGCAAGCGGGAAGCGGTTGGGTCCAGGTTGACCCCTAGCCTAAGTCGGTTATCTCTGCCTATACCTGTGAGGCCGTGCGTCCTACATTTTTTAACGGTACCTGACCTGAGCCCAGTCGAGGCCATCCATGTCGCCGCGGATACTGGTTATCCCTTTGTCAGCTTACGGCTACAGACGCCGAATCCTGCCGACGTTGCTTTACCCCTTTTGCAGGATGATGCGCTCGCGCGTGAAGTGGCAGAAGCATCTCGTAGCACAGGGGTGGGCATCGCTGAGGTGGACATCCTTCGCTTGCCCGCGGATGCAAAGGCCGACGGCCTTGTGCGTTTTATCGATCGTGCAGCGAGTCTCGGGGCAAAACACTTAGTCGCTGTAGGCCTCGATAATGATGAGAATAAACTAACAGAGATTTTTGCTCAGGCGTGTCGCTTGGCTGCGCCGCTCGGCATGACAGTTAACTTCGAACCGATTTCTTGGAATGCAATCAGTTCATTAACTCAAGCGCAGCGTATTGTGAATGCAGCAGGACAGTCCAACGGCGGCGTCTTAATTGATGCGCTCCATTTTCATCGGATGGGTGAATCGATCGATGACTTGAAGACAATAGCACCTGAGCGGTTTAATATTTTTCATCTTTGCGATGCGCCCTTATTAAGTCCTGTCGGTGTGGATGCCTTGCGGATTGAAGCTCGCACGGCACGCCAGATGCCTGGCGAAGGTCAGCTCAAACTGACACCCTTACTCACGTCGCTACCATCGCATACGTTGGTCAGCGTCGAAGTGCCTAACCAAAAACTTCTCAAAGAATTTACACCGAAGCAACGGGCGGTGATGGCTTTAAAAGCCACCCATCGGCTCTTCAAAGATTGCCTTTAAGGCATCTCTAAATGTTTACTCACGGCGTCCGTGAGCTCACCTGCTTCTCCCAATCATTGGCGCACCATTGCACTTCGTTGGGCAGAAATCGGTGCACCCCTTCGGCCGGTCACTGAAGACGTCAAGTTCGTCGCAGACGAAGCTCTGGCTTGGACAAAAAATAACGGCCGCGCACCGCGTGTGCTCATCCTGGGTGTGACCCCAGAGTTGTGCCGGCTTGATTGGCCAAAGGGTACTTCCGTTTGTGCGGTCGATCAGTCGCCTGATATGATTCGGGCGGTTTGGCCAGGGGATCCCGCTCAAGTGACAACGTCGAACTGGCTTGATGTTGGCAGCGTTCATGCCCCGGGATCATTCGACATCGTTGTCTGCGACGGTGGACTACACCTTCTGCCATACCCGGATGGACAATCCCAGCTATCGCAAGTCATCGCGAAGCTTCTTACTCCGAAAGGCCTCGCTATTTTTCGACTCTTTGCGCTCCCGAAAGTTTCCGAAAGTACAGCTCAAGTCTTGGCGGATTTGGCGAAGGGTAAAATCACGGATATGAATCGGCTTAAACTTCGGATGGGTATGGCGCTGCAGAAGGATTCTGTTTCAGGGGCATGCTTGGGTGATGTCTGGAACTGTATTGCTGCTGTTGAGCCAGACCTTGCCGTTCTTGCTCGTCGCCTTGGTTGGCGCCGCGAACACGCCGAGGCCTTGGTCAGTTACCGTGAATCATCCAGCCGTTACTATTTCTCGACGCCGCAAACAGCCATCGAGTGTTTGGAGTCATCTGGCCAACTTCGCTGCGTACGCACGCATCTGCCTTCGTATCCCAATCCTGAACAATTCCCGACAGTTGTCTGGGAACGTCTATGAAACCTTCTGATTCTATTCCTGAAGCCCTACGGCTACAGGGCCTGATTCAAGGCTACCGCAGTACGGCGCTGCTCTATGGCATGGTTAAACTCGGCTTACCTGAAGCTCTGTCGGCAGGACCGCGCACGGCTGCAGATTTGGCAACCTCGCTCAAACTCCATGAGGCCTCGCTGCAACGATTTCTTCGAGGTTTAGTTGTTATGGGTGTTGTGCGTGAGTTGACAGATGGACGTGTTGAATTGACCGCTATGGGTCGACTGATGCTCTCACCCGGCATTGCGTCTCACTTAATTGTTAGCGTCGAATCCCATTTACCCGCATGGAATGGATTAGCACATAGCGTGCAGACAGGCGAAAAGGCGTTTGATAAAATTTTTGGAATGACCACTTGGGAGCACCGCGAAGGTAGCCCTGGGCTCAATCTGGCTTTTAATACTTGGATAGGGAGTGCCACGGCTGATGGCATGAAAGACATCGTCGACGCGCTTTCCTTGCCTGCGACGGGCGTGATTGCGGATGTCGGCGGCGGCAATGGCACGCTTTTGACAGCGATCCTCCTCCGTTGCCCAGCTTTAAAAGGCATTCTGGCCGAACAAGCGCACCTTTTGGAACAAGTTAAACAAACGTTTAGCCATGCAGGTCTTTTGGAGCGCGCGACTTTTACCGCCTGCAATTTCTTCAGTCCTCTACCTTTTTCAGCCGACGCGATTGTGCTGAAGAGTGTTCTCCATGACTGGGATGATGAGGCTTGCGTGAAGATTCTTGGGCATTGTCGCCAGGCTTTGCGACCCCAAGGGCACATCTACATCGTCGAACGTTTGCTCCCTGAAAAAATATCCGATAAACCTTATACCATTCTGTTAGACTTGCAGATGATGGCGGTGACAGGCGGGCAGGAGCGAACTGAACGTACTTACGGTGCTTTATTAGAGTCTGCGGGCTTACGGCTTGATTCTGTTAAACAGACGCAAGTTGGCTTTGCCGTTTTATCTGCATCAGCTCGTTAATTTTTTGAATAAAGTGTAACCCGCTTGCCCTTGCCGGGGTTAGACTGATGCAGGGTTTCGGAGCCCTGCCATCCTACTAAATACCATGCACCTCAACCGATTACTGAGTTTATGTGTTGTTTCATTGGTTTTGAATGCCGCCTCAGGCGTGAATCCGCCCCCTCCAGGCCCTCCCGGACGTCCGCAGCCCCCGAGCCCAGCTGTAAACGATCCGAGCGTATTA
>CANHHS010000102.1 GCA_947460445.1 Opitutia bacterium
CCTCGACCCCTGCCAGTTCCTTGAGATGATGGTACCGGAGGTCTATGAGCGGATCGACTATACCCAACGCCGTCTCTAAGGCCCTATGACACGTGGGCGCCATTGGGCGCTTGCTTTCTGGGGGGTCTAGGGGCTTATCTAAAGGCCAATTTACAATGAAAAAGGTACTCGTGGCCGATAAGATTAGTCCGACGGGGGTTGCCCTCCTTCGAGCCCAAACTGGCTATGAAGTCATTGAGGCTTACGGCTCAACGCCGGAGAAGCTCCTGACCCTGGTTGGCGACGTCCATGCCATCCTCGTTCGGTCCGAATCCCAGATTACGCGCGAGGTCCTCGCCGCCGCCCCCAAGCTCGTCTGTGTCGGTCGT
This sequence comes from Opitutia bacterium, assembly GCA_947460445.1. GTDB lineage: Bacteria > Verrucomicrobiota > Verrucomicrobiia > Opitutales > UBA953 > UBA8828. The sequence continues at coordinate 369 of CANHHS010000102.1, forward strand.
GCAGGCGTGGGTGTTGATAATATTGATGTCGATGCTGCTACCGATCGTGGCGTCATCGTGATGAACACCCCTTCGGGCAACACCGTCGCCACCGCTGAACTTACCTTCAGCCACCTCCTCTGCCTCGCACGTCCACTTCCAGAAGCAGTGCAATCGATGCGCGAAGGTAAGTGGGATCGCAAAACCCTTTCAGGCACCGAACTCTTCGGAAAATCTCTCGGTGTTCTCGGATTAGGTCGCATCGGCGCCGAAGTCGCTAAGCGCGCCCTCGCCTTCGGCATGAAGGTCTACGCTTACGATCCTTACTTAACGGAAGCTCGCGCCAAAGCCCTCGGCGTCATCATGGCCACACTCGATGAAGTTTTTGCGCAAGCGGACTACATCACCGTGCACATGCCTTTAACCGAACAGACCGAAGGCATGGTCAACGCATCTGCGTTCGCCAAAATGAAGAAGGGCGTGAAAATTGTGAATTGTGCACGCGGTGGCATCGTTGATGAAGCCGCTCTCGCTGCCGCACTCGCTTCCGGCCAATGCGGTGGTTGTGGATTCGACGTGTTCGTCGAAGAGCCCATGGTCAAAGACCACGCGCTGCGCAGTCTCCCCAAAGCTCACCTGTCGCCCCACCTCGGTGCATCAACTGCCGAAGCGCAAGAAAACGTCGGCCTCGAAGTCGCAGAGTCCTGCATCACTGTCCTGGCCGGTGGATTCCCTGGCAATGCCGTGAATCTCCCACCGGTCGACGCGCAGACGCTGACCGCAATGCGTCCGTTCTTACAGCTCGGCGAAAAACTTGGCTCACTCGTTCGCCAACTCGCTGCGCCCAATCGTGTCGAATCGATTCGCCTCACCACGTTTGGTGCCGGATCAGAAGCCGGCGCCAATGCACTTTCGCGCTCTGTACAACGCGGCTACCTGCGTGCGATCGCCGAAGGCGTCAATGACGTGAATGCCCCCAGCAAACTTAAAGCACTCGGGGTTGAATTCCAATCTGTTCGCTCATCGGCTGAAGCCGATTACAAAGAACTCTTACTCGTCGAAGCTACCTTATCGGGTGGAAGCACCGCATCGGTCGCTGGCACCATTCTCGGCAAGGCTCTCTCGCCGCGCATTGTTTCGGTGAATGGTCGCACCCTTGAGTTCGTACCAGAAGGCAAACTTCTCCTCATCGAAAATCAGGACCAGCCCGGTATCATTGGTGCCCTCGGCACACTGCTTGCCAAAGAGCGCGTCAACATTGCGAACATGGCTCTCAGCCGTACCGGTGGCCCCAACGCCTTAGCCGTCTATCAGCTCGACACAGCTCCTGGCGCTGCTGCCTTGGCAGAAATTCAACGTAACCCTGCCATCGTCAGCGCTAAGCTGCTCGAGGCATAACCCACACCATGGACTACGCTGATTGGTTCTACCTGCTGACGTGTTTCTTTGTCGGCTACATTGTTGGCTCCGTCAACTTTGCGGTACTCATATGCCGTCAGTATGGCGTCAACATTCTCAAAGAAGGTTCGGGTAATCCTGGAGCAACTAACGTGAAGCGCGTACTCGGTAAGGGTCCTGGCAATATTGTCTTTGCCCTCGACGCTGCCAAAGGAATGGTCGGTACAGTTCTACCCATCTTTGCCGTAGCCATCGCATTGGATTCCTTCAGCGGAAATAACATGCGCGAATCTGCGCGTACGGTTTTTGAATACACCATCAATGGCGATGGTGCTGTCTTCCCTTTCTTAGCCAGTGGATTCATCGGCACGCTCCTCGGACATTGCTTCTCCGTCTTCCTTAAGTTCAAAGGCGGCAAAGGTGTTGCGTCCACTATCGGCGGACTCGTCGTCTTATTGCCCTTCCCTATAGCGATCGGTGGATTGATTTGGGCCGCGCTGTTCTATTCCACGCGCTACGTCTCTGTTGCATCACTCGCTCTTGGCATTTCACTTCCATTGAGCTGCATCGCCATCAATGCCTTTTACCTTCATGGTAAATATTCGCACCTACAAATCGGTTTCGCGACGATCATTGCCCTTTTCAATATCTGGACACACCGCACGAACATCGCTCGGTTAATCAAAGGACAAGAAAGTCGGTTCACCAAAAATACGGGGCCTTATTCATGAGCAAGCCTACCATCGGCATTGCTTTGCTTGGACTGGGTACTGTCGGGCAAGGCGTCTGGAAGCACTTAGCGGACAAGCGTTCCGACCTTGAAACACGTCTCGGCGTACGTCTCGACATGCGCGGCGTTGCCGTTCGCAATCTTCGTCGCACACGCAGCGTGCGCCTACCCAAGCAGAAGCTGACAACGGATTCTGTAGCCCTCATCGACGATCCCAAAGTCGATATCGTCATCGAACTTATCGGCGGCACCACCGTTGCCCGCAAACTCGTCCTCCGCGCTCTCCGCGCCGGCAAGACAGTCATTACCGCCAACAAAGCACTTCTCTGTGACCACGGTCCAGAAATTCTTGCCGCAGCTCAAGCCAGTGGCGGCAAACTCCTCTTTGAAGGTTCGGTCGGTGGTGGTATCCCCATCATCAAATCACTCCGCGAAGGTTTGGTTGCCAACCGTTTTGATTTAATCGTCGGCATCGTCAACGGCACTTCTAACTACATCCTCACGCGCATGGGCGAAGATGGTCTCGACTTCGAGACAGCCCTGAAGGAAGCCCGCACGCATGGGTATGCCGAAGCCGATGCTTCTTTAGACGTCGACGGTATCGATGCCTGGCACAAAGCATCCATCCTCGCATTCTTGGCCCACGGTAAATGGGCACCACGTGCACGCACGCTGGTCGAAGGTATTCGTGACGTGCGTTCGGCTGACATCGATTTTGCCCGCAAGTTTGGCTATACCTTGAAACATCTCGCAGTGGTTCGACGTGACTTTAAAGCCGGCTGGATGTCCGTGGGTGTCTACCCTGCCCTCGTTCCTTCCGACAACATTCTAGCCAAGGTTTCCGGCGTTAACAACGGCATCACCCTTCGCGGCGATGTCGTCGGCTCAACCACCCTGGCAGGACGTGGTGCTGGCGGCGACGCAACTGCATCCGCCGTCTTGGGCGATCTCGTCGATGCCATCCTCGCGCGTACCCGCGGCGGGATTGTCGACGCCGACCTTCATGCCTTAACACGTGCAGGCAAATCCCTCCGCATGGCCGATGAAGATGAAATCGTCTCCCCATTCTACCTGCGCATGACCTTACGCGATACCCATGGGGTGCTCGCCGGGATTTACCGCATCTTTGCACAGCATAAAGTTTCCATCGCACGCGTAGTGCAATACGAACACCCCGACAAAGGTACGGGCACGCTGACTCTTTCCACTTACCCAGCGAGCGAACGCAACATGGCCAAAGTGGTCGCTGAACTCAGTCGCGCAAAGACGGTACTTGAGGAACCCATGCTCTTACGCATTTTTGCGACCTGAGCGATGGCCCTGATTGTCCAAAAATATGGCGGCACGTCGGTCGGCACCGTCGACCGCATCCGCAACGTTGCAGCCAAAGTCAAAGAACAATGGTCGCAAGGGAATCGCTTGGTCGTGGTGGTCTCCGCCCGCAGTGGCGTGACCAATGAGCTCGTCGCACGCGCCAAAGCACTTTCGAACTTACCTGAAGAGCGCGAGATGGACGTCCTGCTCGCCGTCGGCGAACAAGAAACTATCGCCCTAACGGTGATGGCCCTGCATGCCATCGGCGTACCCGCCGTTTCACGAACGGGTGCCCAGGCCGGCATTATTACCGACGACAAACACACCCGTGCACGCATTGTGCGAATCACCGGTGGCGATATTTTAGAACGCCTCGACGAAGGTAAAGTTGTTGTCGTCGCAGGATTCCAAGGTGCTACCGATACCGGCGAGCTCACCACCTTAGGCCGTGGCGGCTCCGACTTAACCGCAATTGCTGTCGCCGCATCGATCAAGGCCGACATGTGCCAAATTTATACCGACGTCGACGGTGTCTATACCGCTGACCCACGTATTGTTCTCAATGCACGCAAGATGGAGGAGATCTCTTACGAAGAGATGCTCGAGCTCGCTTCGAGTGGCTCCAAAGTTATGCAATCGCGTTCGGTCGAATTTGCCCAAAAATATAACGTGCCATTTGAAGTGCGTTCATCCTTTAACGACAAACCCGGAACCCTCGTGAAAGCCATCGACAAGACCCTTGAAGACGCTGCCATTGCTGGCGTCGCCCTCGACCGTTCGCAAACGCGCGTGACGGTCACCGACCTGCCCGATCGCCCCGATGCCATCGCCGCCATCTTTGACGACATCGGCGAAGCCGGTCTGAGCGTCGACATGATTATCAAGAATCTCGGAAAAGATGGTAAGGCTAACTTAACCTTCTCGATTACTACCGATCAATTTGCGCGTGCCGAAAAAGTCATTGGCGCTACCCTCAAGAAATTAGGATCTGGAACAGTTCGTTCGGCGGGCGAAGTTGCCAAACTTTCCATCGTCGGCGTCGGCATGATTTCGCACCCGGGCGTTGCAGGCCTGCTCTTCAAAGCCTTGGCATCGGTCGGCGTTAACAGCGAACTCATCACCACTTCCGAGATCAAAATTTCGGTGGCGATTGACCCCGCCAAGGCCGATGAGGCCGTTCGTGCCGTGCATACGAGCTTTGGGTTAGATAAGAAGGCCTAAACAGGCCCAGTCCCCGCTTGCCCGAAGCTTATTGCCTGCTCATGCTCGCCGAGCATGTACCGTGCCGTCTTCGCACTTCTTGCCGTACTCACTGCGTCGACCCCCGCACAGGAACTTCGTGTGCCGGTATTAGGTGAAGCACCCGTCGCACCAGCCAACGAGGCGCCTGCTGCTCGGGCGCTGATTGAACTAGCTGAGGAAACCCTGTCGGCGGGACTATCCTCAACATCTGCGGAACTCCATCGCCGCGCACTGACCATCTCAGGGATCTCTGAAGCAGATCGTGAACGTGCCAC
>CANHHS010000103.1 GCA_947460445.1 Opitutia bacterium
CGCTCGGCTTCTTCTCGACCGAAGAGACCAAGGTCACGGGCACAGAGCATATCGAGGGCGAGCCCAATGGCAACTGCCTCGCCATGGGTCAAACGGTGGGCCGTTAACGACTCGAGTTTATGCGCAGCCCAATGTCCAAGATCCAACGGACGTGCACTTCCCAGCTCAAAGGGATCACCACCTCCAGCAATGTGCTTGGCGTGTAACTCAGCTGAACGGCGAATTGCACGTCCGATCGCCGATAAATCTCCCGCAGCTAACTGTGTGACATCTTTTTCAAGCGCCCTAAAGAAATCGGCATCTTTAAGCAGGGCGACTTTTACAGCCTCTACCAGTCCGTCGCGCTTGCCGCGCGCATCCAGCGTCGTCAGCAGCTTGAGGTCATTCACTACCGCTGCAGGCACGGCAAATGCGCCCGTGAAGTTTTTCTTACCAAAAGTGTTGATGCCATTTTTTACGCCCACACCTGCATCACCCTGGCCCAGAGTCGTCGAAGGCATCCGAATCACCCGCACGCCACGGTGTGCGGTTGCGCAGGCAAAACCAACGGCATCGAGAAATGCGCCGCCGCCAATAGCGAGCACGTAGGAATGTCGGCAAATCTTGTCGGCTTCGATGGCCGCCAAGACGGCTTTGACAACTTGAGTGTCTTTTTTAGCAGCCTCACCGCCTGTTAATACCAGCGGCTCGCGCGTCATCTGCAACCCATTCGCCTTTGCGTAAGTCGAGATACTTTCAAGGAGACGTGGCGACGACTTCGCCAAGCCACTGTCAACGAGTGGCAAAAACTTTGCAGATCCGAGAAGTCCCTTGAGGCAGGAATTCGACGCAGCAAAAGCGTCCTCGGTAAAGAGGATGCGGTGACGAAACGTCACCGAGAAGCTGAGGTCGAGCTCGTCCATGCCTATGACTTAAGGTGAAACTTAAGTCGTGGGCATTAGACGCCGCAAGCCAAGGGCAGTTCCATACAAAAGAAGCAAAACCACTCCAGCCGACGAAAGGGCGTCTTCTTTCACAAAACCTGGAGCAATCTGTCGCCAAACCACGTAATCGAGTAGAACAAGCCCCGCAATGCGTTCAGTCACTCGGGTGCCTACATCCGGGATGAAGTAATGGGTCAGCGGAATGGAGACAGCGACGAGCGCGGCGACGAGCACCGCAGATGACTCAACCTCGGACGCTGGAACGCCCAGGAAGCAGAGGAATGGCGCCGTGCAGGCAAACCAACTAACAAAGCTCGAGGGGCGACCGCCTGTCGCCTCATGCCGAGCAAGCAGAGAAATCGAAGCCGTGGAGAATAGCAGTGCGACTTGATAGGCTACAAGCAGCTGCCTACCGCGCACGTCATCTTGAACGCATACTGCGAAGTAACCCATCGCTGGTAAAAATGCTCGGCAGATTCCCATTAACCAGGGCGAGAATACTGGCTGCGTCTTATGCCATCGCGTATAAGCAAGAATGAAAACGGTGAGTCCAAACGAGAGCCAACCTAAGTAAGCGCTCAGCCCCAGAGAGAGCAGCAAGAGTCCTGCTTGCTGGACATGCTTTAAGTTAATTTTCCCAGATGGTATGGGGCGGTCGGGGAAATGCTTACGATCCCATTCTGCGTCTGCGGCATCATTGAGAAACATGCCAGCAACATACAGAAGCGATGCGCTCAACAAAACCCAGCCGAGTTTTTGAACACAAACGGTCCCGCCAAAAGCAAGTGCGATCAGCCAGCCCATGAGCACATTCGACCAAACCGTGGGAAGGTTAGCGCCGCGTGAGAGCTCAAGCCAGGCCCGGAGTTTACTCATGCCACATTCCAACCACGACGGGCAAATTCGGCAAGGGCCCAATCGTATTCTTGCAGAACTTGTTGTTCGACCGATTGCGCACGCAGTGAGCTGGGCAAGACCTCCCAAGTATACGTCTCAATTTCAAACTGATCACACGCGGCCGGGTCTGCGACAAGAGCGTCCATCAACCCTTTCAATTCCCGTGTCGTGGAACGCAAACCGTCGCCCAAAGATTCCACATGGATTGGCACGTGGAAGTGGCTGCGAATTTCAGAAAGTTGAGCAAGGCTACGACGTGCCTCCGCAATACCCTCGGGAATATCACTGCAGCGAATAACCGTGCGGTCATCCTGACGCTGTAAAAATGTTTGGTGAAAATACGTATCTTCATCGAGCGCCTCAAGGCGTTGCAGTGCCTCTGTGGTCGGCGGCATGGCGAGCGCTGCGGAAAGGTGTATTTTAAAAACAGGAATTTTGGCGGAACGGAAAGCAGCGAGCGCAGAAGAAGGGCTTTCGAACTCAACAGCATGGTGACACGCATCAAGGTTAACACCCAGCCACTCGCGATCTGCTGGGTGCAAAGCAAAATGCTCCTGAAAAAATGTTATAGCCTCGGCGGATGTTCCCAGCAGGCACATCGGCTCAGGCTCAAGTGCCAAGCGCACACGCACGCCAGTGCGCTCCGCAAGTTTCGCCAAACCCTGGCAGCATCGATGCAGATTGGCATGCACATCCGCCATATTCGGCGGAGAAGACCGATGGCCGAGTGGCACGGTACTAATGGTCGGCTGGGTATCAGGTAGCGCAAGTGCACTGAGAACTTCTGCAACTTCGAGTGTATAGGTTACACGTTCTGAACTTCCCCAGTCTGGCTGGTAGGCAGCTTCTTTCACGCGTGTGCCATGAAAAGGACCGCGCGGAAAAGCATTCACCGTAAAGACGTAAGCGTTCTGCTGCTTAAGCCATTCGCGTAACCATTTTAGTTCTGATGGATTCGTCAGCAATTCATTGGTAGCTGGACCCGACAGTCGCAGGCCAAGTGCCCATGGACGACTGCGCGAAAACTTAGCTCGAACGGCAGCGATGGGGCCTTCTAATGAAGCGCGGACTTGCGACCAATCTTCGCCGCGGTGGACGTTGGTGCAGTAAGCAAGATGGGCTCGTGGCCCAACCCTCACACCGATCCCCCTACATGATCGGCTACTTTAAAGCCGGAATACTGTGAAAGGAAGCGTAGTGGATTTCCGTAAATGAGTGCGTCGATGGCTGTAGCAGAATGTCCGCGACGGCGCATTTCGAGTGCTGTCTTGGGCACAGCCAATGGATCACTGTGACCCCAATCGCAGGCACTGTTAAGCCAGAGGCGCTCCGCTGCATATTGTTCGACCATATCAATCGCTCGCGCGGGCGTAGCCTTCGACTCTGGGTAGAGCGTGATACCTGCCCAATGTCCCGCATCGAGAACGTGCCGAACGGTGTGCTCTTCGACATGGTCAATCAAGGTGCGGCCGGGTCGCACGCCGGCATTGCGCAAGATATCCAAAATAAGTTTGGTGCCTTTAAGTTTGTCCTCGAGGTGTGGTGTGTGGACTAAAATCAGGCGGTCGTGTTCGACGGCAATCTGCACATGCCGTTCGAAGATTTTCACCTCGTTCCGGGAATTTTTATTCAAACCAATCTCTCCAATACCAAGTACGTTGGGTTTATCGAGAAACTCGGGAATGATGGATAGAACAGCTTCGGCGAGACCAAGGTCTTCAGATTCCTTTGGATTAATGCATAGCCAAGAAAAGTGTGGCAGGCCATAACGCGCGGCGCGGCGTGGTTCGATTTCGGTGAGTTGACGGAAATAATCTCGGAAGCCATCGACGGAACAACGGTCGAAGCCTGCCCAAAAAGCTGGCTCGCAAACGGCGACGCATCCGGCGGTAACCATTGCGGTATAGTCATCCGTCGTCCGACTAACCATATGGGCATGCGGTTCGATATAACGCATGTTCGTTTAAAGTTTTGGCCAAGCTCCTGTGGCGCCTTTGGTGTCGGCACTGTCAGCGGGTGCCGCACTTGGATCGCTCCATGACTCAAGGATACGACGCGTGCGGTCGGCTTTGCCGTCGTTTAAAAATGCAAGGGCCGCGCGCAATGACCGCAGACGGTGATCATCTGTCCCAGGAGCCCGATCTATCCGGTCAAGAAATGCTGCCACGTCGAGCAGGCGCGCCCGCGCCTCCATATAGTAGAGGTCGGTCAGTGCGTCGCGTTGACGCCAAGGCTCCTTGGGCGTGGTCATAGAGATTGAAGTTAAGCAGGAGCCGGGCTGGGTCAACCGCCTGATAACTTACTTCCGGCCAAGTTCGGCGGCCGTAAAAGGCTGTTTTTGATTCGCGGTCGCGGCGCGCGCTTCTTTCACAATCTCAGGTGTAGCGAGAGGACCGCCCTTACCGTAAGTTGCGCGCACATAATTGAGGACGTCGGCAATTTCAGGATCTTTTAAAACGTCGGCCAATGGAGCCATGACGCTGTTGTAGGTCGCTCCATTAACAGTAACTGGGCCTTGCAGCCCGCGAAGAACAATCTTGGAGAGCAAGGTGGTGTCGCTCTCGAGCCAATCGGAACCATCGAGCGGCGGGAAAACCGCGGGGATGCCTTTTCCATTAGGCTGATGACAAGCAACACACGTACGCATGTAAACGGCCTGGCCGCGAGCAAGCGCTTCCGCATCCGGCTTTGCGGCAGGCTCAGCCTTAGGCGTATCTGCGCCGAGTAGAGCCAGGCCGAATAAAGGTAAGAAAATGCGGTGCATCGGACTTGGAATGACAATTAGTCGTTAAAAATGTTCCTTAACAAAGCTAGAAAAGTAGGCCGTGATGAATTCTCGCCAAGCCCCGTCCGCTTCGCCTAAAACACCCTCACCCCACTCATACCATGCAAGACACAACTGTATCCAACGCAAAGCGGCTACTCTGGGCCGGCTTCACTGCAATCCTCGCCGCCGGAGTTGGTTTTGCCTTACGCAACGGCATGCTCGGGGCGTGGGCATCAGAGTTCCGCTTCACCGCAACACAATTAGGCGCCATTGGTGGCGCAGGTTTTTCGGGTTTTTGTTTTGGTATCATCTTCGGCGGCGTGATCGTTGATAAATTAGGGTACGGCAAGCTCGTGGCCCTCGCTTTAGTCGGACACATCGTTTCCGCTATCGTCGCGCTCGGAGCGACAGATGCGACCAACGCCTACGCTTACCTTTACTGGGGTGCCTTCATCTTCGCCTATGCTAATGGCACACTTGAAGCCGTGGCTAATCCACTCGTGGCAACATGCTTCCCGAAGAATCGCACCCACTACTTAAATATTCTCCACGCCTCATGGCCCCTCGGGATGATTGTGGGCGCAGGTGCCAGTTACCTTATCGGTGCCGAAAACATGTTAGGCCTGAGCTGGCGCTGGCAAATGGCTTTCTACCTAGTTCCAACTGCAATCTATGCTTGGATGTTCTTTGGCCAA
>CANHHS010000104.1 GCA_947460445.1 Opitutia bacterium
TGTTCGTCTTCAGAGGCGCGCACGCCCTTGCGACGCGTCGACCCAAAGGCAGCAAGTTTGGCGTGCTTGAATTTCAGACGCTTGGCTTGCGTAAAGAATTCTATGTCGCGCGGGTTAGACCCGGGCCAGCCGCCCTCAATATAAGTGACGCCGAAGCGATCGAGCTCAGCGGCTACACGGAGCTTGTCTTCAACCGAGAAATGAATGCCGAGCCCTTGGGCGCCGTCGCGCAAAGTCGTATCATAAATCTCAATGGAGCGAGCCATGGGAACCCATACCGTAAAGGGGTGAGCCATTGTAGGGCAAGCGGGATGCGGGCTTGCCCAAGGCCAAAAGCACGCTGAAATAGGATGAAATGAGCACCCGATTGCTGCTTTTCTTCGCTTGGGCGGCCTCGACAAGTCCAGCTTTTGCCCAATGGGAAATCTTTGCACAACGTATTCCTGAAGATGGAAGTTGGGCCACCTACCGAGTTACTCGCCAAAGCGGTAAATCGAATCCACAGGTTTCGGAAATACGCATTAGCACGCGTGATGGTACGGTTATTGAAAAAACCCCCTGCGTCTGGCTCGAGATCTCACCCGTCAAATGGCTCGGCTCACGCAACAAGGGTCGTCTCAGCTTCTTGATTCCCCGGGCGATGGATGCAGCAAAGGCGGGTCGGCTATTGTTCATTTCATACGAGATACTGTTTACGGATCCTGTTAAAGGACCCTGGCACCTAAAGCCTGAGGACGTGAATTGGCTCGTTGATAAAGTTGAGCTCAAGTCGAGCTCGCTACTCACTCCAGATGGTTCGACAAAAATGAATGATGGTGCAGGCAAAGCACATGACTGCACGCTGCAAAAACTAGAAAGCAAACTGTCGCTCGACCCTCCTTTCGCATCTGCACAAACAACGGACTTGGTCGGCAAAGTTTGGCGGGACGAAAGCACGCCCTTTGGAATCATTCGGGCTGAATGGACAGAAACGCTCAAAAAGGGTGACGAGACAGAAGTGGAAACTAAAGTTATGGAATTAATGGACTCGGGAAAAGACGCCGCAATCCCGCCGCCCATTGACCACGGCGATGGCTTTAGCCTTTGGCGATTACTACGGCGTTAAGACTTAAAATAAGGAACATCCAAGGCCTGGGCTTGTCACATTTGGACCCCCTCGTAAGTTAATGATACCCACTCATACCTTAAAGTATGTCTCGTAAGATTGTTATAGCCGTTGGCGTTGTTGGCTTAGGCTCACTTTTTGCAGCCAGTAACATTGCCCTTAAAGCCTCTAAGCCAAGAGGGCCTGTGAGTTACAATTTTGAGGTTCGTCCGATTTTAGCTGAAAATTGCTTTGGCTGCCACGGTCCAGACCTCAAAGCCAATAAAGCCAAGCTTCGACTAGACACCTTTGAAGGCGCGACGGCAAAGTTCGCTGACTCGGAAGGACATGCAATCGTGCCTGGCAAACCCGAGCAATCAGACCTGCTTACCCGCATCAAGTCTCATGATCCTGAAATCATGATGCCAGAGGCCGAGTCTGGAAAAAAACTGACGGAGGCACAAAAGGACATTCTTCATCGCTGGATTGTCGAAGGTGCGCGCTATGAAAAACATTGGTCGCTCATCCCGCCAACAAAGACAGAGCCAAAAGATGAATCAGGTTGGTCCCGCAACGGCATCGACCCGTTTATTAAAAAAACCCTGGCGGACGTTGATTTAACTCCAGCTGGTGAAGCGGATAAAGCGGCACTGCTGCGCCGCGTCACCCTCGCCCTGACTGGCCTGCCACCGACAATCGAAGAATTGGATGCATTTCTGGCGGACAAAGACCCGCAAGCTTACGAGCACGTCGTCGACCGCTTGCTTGCAACCGATGCAAGTGCGGAACACTTCACACGCCACTGGCTCGATGCCGCACGCTATGCAGACTCACACGGAATCCACATCGACAACTATCGTTCGATCTGGCCTTACCGTGATTGGGTGCTTGCAGCATTTAAAACCAACATGCGCTGGGACGTCTTCACGACCGAGCAAATTGCAGGCGACCTACTTCCAGAGCCAACGATTGAGCAACGTGTAGCCACTGGCTTCAATCGCTGCTTAGCGACAACGGGGGAAGGCGGTGCTATTCCTGAGGAATATTTGGCCATCTATGCCAAAGACCGGGTCGACACGACTGCGACCATCTGGCTTGGACTGACGCTTGGCTGCGCATCGTGTCACGACCATAAATTCGACCCCATCACGACAAAAGAATTCTATCAGTTTACTGCATACTTTCGTAACACAAGCATGTCGGCGCTCGATGGTAATAACGGTGAGCATCCGCCAGTCGCGCGCATCGTAACGCCTGAAAACAGGACGCGACTAGCGGCCATTGATCCTGAATTGGCGGTTGCTCAAAAAAATCTGGCAAATGCGATACGTGAATCCGGAGACAAGGCAAAGGCCTGGGCTCAGCAAAAAGACAAAGGAGCAACTCAACCCCTGCTTGTCATTCATACGACGAATAATGATGCACTGACCGCAACCGCAGCCGGAAAGACAAATCTCATCGGCAAAGGACTTCCGCTGGTTGCAAACGGCATTGCAGGCGCATCAACACCGGTAGCCAACGAGCGCATTCATGCGCTCGCCTTTAGCGAGCTACCGAAACTCGAAGGCAAAGGGTACAGTTGGGGTGCTTGGATTTACTGCACCGGCAAAGGACGCGGGGCGCTTTTCTCGCGAATGGATGCGAGCCAAGGTTATCGCGGCATCGATCTATGGGTCGAAAATGGCAAAGTAGGCGCACATGCGATTGAAAATTGGCCCGATAAAGCAACCCGCCGGCTAACAAAAAAAGTTCAGACTGCAGGCTGGCACCACGTAATGGCTGTCTGGGACGCAAAACTGCCTGTCAATCAGCGCCTCAAAATATACGTGGACGGTTCGCTCGCTGAAACCGACAGCCATGAAACCGGTGGGGAGACTATCGCTATCGACACCCCTGTACATATCGGCACACGCACCAATGGCCCTAAAGGGCTTGATGCAACCGTGAGTGATGCCAAAGGCATTCTTCTTCAGGATGCACGTATTTATAATCAAGCACTCACTCCTAACGAAGTGATGGCTGCAGCTCTCTCAACAATCACTTCCGCACCGAAGACTTCTACAAACATCAAGGATCGCGACGCAGTGCTTGTTCGTATTTACGCTGAGACCGCAGATCCGATTGCCCAAGCAGCCACAAAGACAATTGAGAAGCTAACCCAAGAAAAGAACGACTTAACAATGGGATCTGTCGTCAGCCTTGTCATGGACGATGTAAAGGGCCAACAAGCTTTTGCACACGTCCTTAAGCGCGGCCAGTATGCAGATAAAGGTGAGAAGGTTTCCCCGGGCACACCTGCAGTACTTCACCCTTTCCCGCAAAACGCCCCGAATAATCGCCTTGGCCTCGCGCAGTGGTTAATGGCCAAAGACAATCCACTGGTCGCACGCGTGACCATGAATCGTCTTTGGTATCAAATCATGGGCAAAGGCATCGTCGAATCGGTAGAAGACCTTGGTGTCACTGGCGCCCGCCCAAGTCACCCCGAACTCCTAGACTGGTTAGCGATTAAATTTACAGAATCTGGATGGGACCATCGTGCAATGGTTCGGTTGATGGTAACGAGCGCTACCTTCCGGCAGTCTGCTGTTTTGACGGCTGAAAAACTCGAGAAAGATCCTGAGAACCGCCTGCTCTCGCGCGGACCTCGGCAACGCCTCGATGCAGAGGTCATCCGAGATCAAGCTTTGGCAGCATCAGGCTTACTTGTCCGCAAAGTCGGTGGCCCTTCCGTTAAGCCCTATCAACCTGAGGGTATTTGGGAGTCTGTCGCTATGAAAGAATCCAATACACGCTTCTATAAACAAGATAAAGGCGACGCCCTTTGGCGGAGATCAATGTATACCTTCTGGAAGCGTGCAGCCATGATGCCCAACTTAGAAATCATGAATGCGCCAACTCGCGAAGTATGTGTGGTGCGTCGCGACCGTACCAACACACCTTTGCAGGCACTCGTAACCCTTAACGACGAAACCTACGTCGAAGCAGCTCGCGCCTTGGCTGATACAGCTCTGGCAACAGCTAAGGATACGGATGCACGTCTCGATAACCTGTCCAAGCGCCTGCTGGCCCGATCCTTGTCCAAAGAAGAGCGCGCAATTGCTCGCCGTACCCTAGAGACGGCTATGGCTCGCTTCCGCGCAGACCTTAAATCTGCAGATGCACTGATTGCAGTCGGTGAAAGCAAAGCAAAAGCACCGGATCATGCTGAGCTCGCCGCATGGACGATTGTTGCCAGCCAATTGCTCAACCTCGACGAGACCCTCACTTTATGAAAAACACTTTTGATTTAAATGCGGCGATTACCCGCCGACACTTTTTCCGTCGCGCCGGTATGGGCCTTGGCGTGGCCGCACTTGGCTCACTGTTAGGTGAAAGCGTTATGGGCGGAGAACAAGCTGCGCTCGCCGCCGAGCAGGCTGCCAAAGCCCTAGCTCCAAAAGCCAAACGTATCATTTACCTGTCGATGATTGGCGCTCCTTCGCAGCTCGATCTATTCGACTACAAGCCAAGCCTTACCCCGCGATTCAACGAAGACCTCGGGGACTTCCTTCGCAAAAGCGGGCAACGACTAACAGGCATGACTTCGGGACAAGCTAAGTTCCCGGCAGCACCATCCATCTTTAAATTTGCGCAACATGGGAAGTCAGGGACATGGGTGAGTGAGTTGCTGCCTTGGACATCAAAGATGGTCGATGACTTGTGCGTGATTAAATCGATGCACACCGAAGCCATTAATCACGAACCTGCGAATCAGTTAATTTACACTGGCACGATGCAATCAGGCAAAGCATCGATTGGCTCGTGGATGTCGTACGGCCTTGGCTCACTGAACAAAGACCTGCCAACGTTTGTCGTGCTACATGCCCAGCACTCCTCGCCCTACTCCAACGTCCAAGCAATCTCCTCGCGCCTCTGGGGTGCAGGCTTCCTGCCCGGTCAGCATGCAGGTGTAACTTTACGCACGAAAGGGGACCCGGTACTCTTCTTGCGCGACGCACCAGGCATCGATCGGGATCTTCGTCGCAAGATGCTCGATGGCCTCAACGATATGAATCGGCTTTCGTATGAAGCTGTCGGTGACCCTGAAACCCAGGTGCGCATTCAGCAATACGAGATGGCCTTCCGCATGCAGGCCTCTGTGCCTGAACTTTCTGAACTGAAAA
>CANHHS010000105.1 GCA_947460445.1 Opitutia bacterium
GCTTTCCCGGGCATTGGTTCGGAAGAACGTCACGTGGCGGAAGCGATCGCGGTGAATCTTCGTGAAATGAGTCAGCTGAAGGTTCCTATTGTGACGTTCGTCATCGGTGAAGGCGGTTCAGGCGGCGCTCTCGGCATCGCTGTCTCTGACCGCGTTTATATTTTAGAAAATGCTTACTACTCTGTGATTTCACCTGAAGGTTGTGCGGCGATTCTCTTTAAGGACCGCATCCACGCCCCCAAAGCGGCGGAGGCTCTTAAGCTGGACGCGCCGAACTTGGTTAAGCTGGGTGTCGTCGACGGCGTTGTGCGCGAACCTTTAGGCGGTGCACAGGAAGACCCCGCTGCGACTGCTTCTGCTATCCGCAAAACACTGCGCGCAGCTTTGAGTGAACTCGGGAAGTTGAAGCCAGATAAGCTCGTAAACAGCCGTTACGCTAAGTTCCGAGGAATGGGTGTCTTCACGGGTTGATTAGCGCCCGAAGGGTATTGGTAAACGCGATCCTCGAAGTTACGTAGGATGACCTGTCCGTCTCGGATGGCTTCGACGTAGTTTGGATTGATAGGGACCTTGCCGCCGCCTTGAGGCGCATCGATGACGAACTGTGGCACCGCAAAGCCCGTGGTGTGTCCGCGCAGAGAGCGAATGAGTTCAATCCCGCGCTCAACCGGCACGCGTAAATGAGATGACCCCTCAATCAAGTCGCATGCATAGAGGTAATAAGGGCGCACACGCATCTGAAGCAAGCGATGCACGAGGGATCGAAGAATGAGTGAGTCATCGTTTACATCGCGGAGTAGTACCGACTGATTGCCGAGGGGTACCCCTGCGAGGGCTAACCGATCACAAGCCGCTGCGAGCTCTTGGGTGCATTCGCGTGGGTGATTCGTATGGATGTTGAGCCAAATAGGGCCGTTACGTTTGAGTACCTCGCAAAGCTCAGGTGTTATCCGCTGTGGCAGGAAGACAGGTATACGTGATCCAATCCGAATGACTTCAAGGTGAGGAATGGCCCGCAGTCGCCCGAGTAATTGATCAAGTTTTGCGTCTGAAAGGAGTAAGGGGTCTCCGCCAGAGAGGAGGACGTCGCGGATTTCGGGGTGGGCGGCGATGTACGCGATGCCCGCTTCGAGTTCAGGGTGAAAGTCGTAAGCTTGCGCATTCGAGACCAGGCGACTGCGGGTGCAGTAGCGGCAGTAAGCTGCACAGCGGTCGGTAACGAGGAAGAGAACGCGATCGGGGTAACGGTGGACGATACCAGGCACTGGCGATGTCTTTTCTTCGCCCACTGGATCGGATGACTCACCCAGTTCGACGTGCGATTCTTCGATGCGCGGGATGACTTGACGTCGGACCGGACAATCGGGGTCATCGCGGTCGATTAAGTTAAAGAAATGCGGCGTGATGGCCAAAGCCAGTTTACCCGGTGCGAACAGACAGCCCGCGCGCTCTTCAGGCGTCAACACCATCTTAGCTTCAAGTTGAGCGAGCGTGGTGATGCGGTTGCGTAATTGCCAGTGCCAGTCGTTCCAGTCGGAGGCGGGTACATCGGACCACAGTCCTTGTCCGGAACTCCAGCCTTCGCGACGATCGGTGGGATACATGCTTAGAACGTAAACGTGCTCACACTTAGCGGATGAGCAAGTTTTCGAGCTTATTTGCTAGAAGCTTTCGCTTCAGCTACCCAGACATTTCGAAACTCGATCGGGTCTCCATGGAATTGAAGCACCAGCGGTAACTTCTCTGGATGTACTTTGTAAGCAGGGAGTTTACGCCAGACTGTGGGCCCAAGGATCTCCGTGTTATCTTGAACGGTGACACCATTATGAACGACGGTGATACGGGCTTTCTTTACCACGTTGCCGGATGCATCAAATGTCGGTGCCGTGAAATCGATAGCGTAACTCTGCCATTCGCCTTGGGGCAGGCAGGCATTGAGGGCAGGGGGTGTTTGTCCGTAGATCGCGCCCGCCGAGCCGTCGGCATAAGTTGTATTTGCAAAACCTTCCATGACTTGAATTTCGTAGGCTGAAAGTAGAAATACGCCACTATTGCCGCCCGACTGGCCTTGGACTTTTCGTCCAGCGGGGATTCGCCATTCAACGTGGTAATGGCCTGAGCCAAATGCAGCTTTGGTGCGTAAATCATTTCCACGCGCAATCATTGTACCGTCCTTTAGCTCCCAGAGTTGAGGCTTTTTTGCACCGTCGGCAGGCTGCCAGGCTTCGAGTGAACTACCATCGAAGAGGATGACGGCTCCGGCGGGTGCGGTCGTGGTTTGGCAGATGGCTTTGCCGTGGGCAACCTTGGCAGGCTGTGGTCGGGCAGGGTCGTGCACGTGCCATTGAGTTCCCGGGAGAATGGGCGTGTCGGTGAAGCCATCGGCTGCGAAGACGGCTAAAGGCGACAAGAGGAGGGCTAGGCGCATGGGTTAGGTATAGACAGCCCCGGGCAGGTGCTAAAGGCAAAAGGGGCTGACTCTCAGTTTGCCTTAGCCCATATTCCCCCTTCCCCTGTCTAGGTAAACTATGGCACGTATCCTGGTAGCCCTTTCGGGTGGCGTTGATAGCGCCGTCGCTGCGCTTCTGATGAAGCGGGCAGGGCATGAGGTGCACGGCGCACATATCCGCACCTGGCGCAATGAGGAGGGATTACCCTTTCCTGGGGAATGTCCTTGGGAGACGGACCAGCGCGATGCCCAAGCGGTAGCCGATAAACTCGGTATACCTTTTCGTTCGATAGATTTGGTTAACGAATACCGAAAAGTCGTTGTCGATTATTTAGTCGAAGGCTATCGACGCGGGCTGACACCGAATCCTGATATCGTGTGTAATCGGGAAATGAAGTTCGGCGCGTTTTTGAAACTTGCCCTGCAAGATGGTTATGCGGCGGTGGCAACGGGGCATTATGCACGTCGTATTGAACATGCCGACGGCTCAGTCGATGTCGCCATGGGCGTCGACCGCGACAAAGACCAAACCTATTTCTTGGCGCTGAATCGACAGTCGCAAATGCAGGCCGCACGATTCCCCGTTGGCGAGTTACGTAAATCTGAGGTTCGACGATTAGCAACCGAAGCAGGGCTGCCGAATGCTGAACGCAAAGACAGTCAGGGTATCTGTTTTTTAGGCCAGGTCAGCATCCAGGACTTTCTTGAAAAACATATCCCAGACAGTCCTGGTCCGATTGTTGATCTCGAGGGACGACGCCTCGGACAGCACCGTGGTTTGCATCGCTTCACCTTAGGACAACGCAAAGGAATCGGCCTGCCCTCCAACACCGACAACGAGCATTTTGTCGTCGTGGCTAAGGATCTTGCTACCCACACGCTCACCGTGGCCTTTGACCGTCCAACACTCGCCAGCCTTTACCGTAACTCCTGTTACGTGGACCACTTAAGCTGGATCCGTCAGCCTGTCGTCAGTCAGCGCGAGTTACTTGCGCGTATCCGTCATCGTGACGCTGCAGTTTTAGCTGAGTTTCTGCCGATGGACAATGGCTCAGCGGAAATCCGTTTCCGCGATAATCAACGTGGGATGGCTTCAGGCCAAGTCGTCGCGCTGTATGATGGTGAAATCCTGCTTGGGGGCGGCGTCTTGCGATGAGTCAACATACTTCGGGCCCCAAAGGGGAAGACGTCAGTCGTATGTTTGGGCGTATCGCCCGTCGCTATGATTTAGCCAACCGCATCCTGAGTTTTGGTCTTTGTGTGCGCTGGAGAAATGCGTTCGTGGCAGAAGCTGCTGCTTTGAAGCCAAAGCACGTGGCTGATTTGGCAACGGGTAGTGGCGACGTCGCTTTTGCTTTACGTGCCGCATTGCCTGAAAGTACAGACGTGGCGGGGTATGATTTTTGTGAGCCGCTTTTGGAAATAGCCCGTGAACGTGTCGCTCAGGAATCAACACGCGGACTCACTTTTCATGCCGGTGACTGCATGCATTTACCTTTAGCGGATAAGGCCGTCGATGTCGTGACCATTGCCTACGGCGTACGTAATTTTGAAGACCGTCCCAAGGGTTTACGTGAACTGCGGCGAGTTGTTCGTGCGGGAGGTTCCGTGCTCATCCTGGAATTCTCACAGCCCGTTGTTTGGTTTAGGCCATTTCATTTCATTCATGTACGAATGATTGCACCCATCGTGGCGACACTACTAACAGGCGACCTCGCAGCTTACCGCTATCTGGGAACAAGCATTGCGGGTTTCCCAGATGCCGATGGTTTGTCAGCCGAACTGCGCACCGCAGGATTCTCGTCAGTTCGTTGCCATCGGATGCTCTTTGGCACTGTGGCTATGCATATTGCCACCGCTTAAGGTGATTTTTACTTGCTCCAACCGTTGAGGTTGCCTTGATAAAACACCTCATCACGGGCCCGTGGTGAAATGGATATCACTTCTGACTACGGATCAGACGTTTGGGGTTCGAATCCCTACGGGCCCACCACTTTTAGCAAAGCGCTCATTACCCATCGAATGAGTGCTTTGTTAGGGTATTTATGCCTTGAAGCCGCTGGGATGGCCTAGGTGCCATTTTACAGCCGAGGCGACGATACTGTCCGTCGATGTATGTACCGGTTTCCAGCCAAGCTCCTTTTGAGCTTTGGTGGCATCTGCATAAAGTGCGGGAGGGTCGCCAGCGCGGCGTGGGGCAATGGTGTGTGGGACGGCTTTGCCTGTCGCACGTTCCACTGCACCAAGGATTTCGCGGACGGATGTCGGCTTGCCGGTACCAAGATTGTAGAAGAGCTGGGTGCCGGGTTCATTTAATTTATCAAAAGCGGCGATGTGGGCACGTGAGAGATCGTCGACGTGAATGTAGTCGCGTAGACACGTGCCATCAGGTGTCGGGTAATCGTCGCCAAAGACTTGCAGGGCGGGTCCGCGTCCCAGTGCCGCCGCAATCGCTAAAGGAATAAGGTGGGTCTCCGGACTATGGTCTTCGCCAATGGTGGCGTCATCTGCTGCACCTGAAGCATTGAAGTAACGGAAAGCTGCGAAACTCAACCCATGTGCGACCGCCAGTGACTTCAGTAGGTTCTCAACGTCGAGCTTGGTTTGTCCGTAGGGGTTGATGGGATGTTGTGGAAGGTCTTCGGTCATTGGCATCCGTTCGGGAATGCCGTAGGTTGCGCACGTTGACGAGAAGACGAACTTCAGTACTTTCTCAGCTAGCATAGCTTCGAGAAGTCGCAGGGTGGCTACGAAGTTGTTTTGATA
>CANHHS010000106.1 GCA_947460445.1 Opitutia bacterium
GTAAAGGGAATAAACTCCCCTGGCATATTCCTGAAGACTTCGCTTTCTTCAAAGCAACAACCATGGGGCACGTCTTGGTCATGGGACGGCTGACGTACGCTTCGATTGGACGTCCCCTACCCGGTCGCACCACGGTGGTGCTTTCACGAACAGGGTTTACCGCACCGGGCGTCACCACGGTAACAGGTTGGGATGCACTGCGAAATGTTGAGCCTGATAAAACACTTTTTCTCGCAGGCGGTGCACAACTATATGCCGAAGGTCTCTCGGTTTGTAGCGAACTTTTGCTAACCCATGTGGACCAAGAACCTGAAGCCGACGCCTTCTTTCCGGATTGGTCTAAACTCTTTGATGACGGTGAAGTCTTAAAGACGGGCCCAGGCTTTACCATCAAGCGTCACCGGCGCTTGGCTGGGTGCTAAATAGATAAGGGCCTGAGACGGCTTCAGGGCTCTTTAGGGTGGTTTTGCCTTTCCAATCAGAGGGCCTACCGCCTACGGTTCAGCATGCCGGACCCACTGTTTGTGTTCTTCGCAGCCCTAACGCTCGGCGCCGCAGGACTCCTTGTCCTGAGTCGCAACGCGGTGACTTCTGCAATGGGCATGATCCTCGCCCTTGTGGGTATCGCTGCAGAGTTTTTCTTACTTGATGCCTACTTCCTCGGCGTGCTCCAAGTGCTCGTCTATGCGGGTGCTGTGATGGTGCTCTTCCTATTCATCATCATGCTGCTGAATACAGATAAGCCTGAGACGAAATACCCTTGGATAAAAGCAGCCGGCGGTCTGGCCGTCTTCCTTTTCCTTTCAGCCGGAGTCGTCGCACTGATTTTACATTCGGGCGCGTTGGATAAAGTGGCTGGGCCAACACCGCCAGAGTTGAGCAATAATCCTGCGGAATTCGCAACCGCTGCTAAGGCCTTCGGCCGTCTTCTTTATACCAAGTATATGCTGCCACTCCAAATGGCAGGACTCCTTCTGCTCCTCGCGCTCGTCGGCGTGGTCAACCTAAGCAAGGACGCTAAGCCAAACGCCTAAAGCCTGCGAAAATGGAACATACTACCCTTGCCCACCACCTCCTGCTTGCTGGCCTGCTCTTTACCGCAGGCCTCGCCGGCGTGATCATCCGCCGCAACCTACTCGTAGTTTATATGTGCCTCGAGTTGATGCTCGCTGCGGCCACCCTCGCTCTCGTGGCCTTCTCGCGTTTCAACAATACGATGGACGGCGCCATCCTCGTCTTCTTCGTTATTACCGTCGCTGCCGCCGAAGTAGCCGTCGGCCTTGCCCTCATTGTAGCACTGTACCGTCGCACGGGCACAGTGAGCTCCGATCAGCTCAACACCCTTTGCGACTGAACTCATGGAAACCAACTTACTGGATTGGATTTTATTTCTGCCACTCGCATCGGCAGTGATTTGCGGACTACTCTTTCGTCAGTCAGGATCCGTCGCTGGCGTCATCTCGATTGGTTCGGCGATTGTTAACTCCATACTCGCACTGTCTTTGCTGACGCATCTTCAAGCGGGCGACACCATTGCCTGGAGTCGCGAAATCTGCCGCTTCGGCGAGACTTCGCTAACAGTGGGTTACAGTGTCGATCAATACTCAGCTTTGATGCTCTTTGTCGTCACCTTCGTTGGTGCCTGGATTCACTTATTCTCCTGGGGTTACATGCGCGATGATAGTGCCCGTGGTCGCTACTTCGCTGGTCTTTCACTCTTCATGTTCTCCATCCTGGGCATCGTCTTAGCCAACGGATTAGTGATGACCTTTATATTCTGGGAGCTCGTCGGTTTCTGCTCGTACATGTTGATTGCGCATTACTTCGACAAAGACTTTGCCGCAGCGGCATCGAAGAAAGCCTTTATCGTCAATCGTATCGGAGACCTTGGTTTCATCCTAGGTATCGCTGCCTGCCTGTCGCTCTACGGCACAACAGACTTTGACACACTGAAGGTCGCCGTCGCCGCCAAGCCTGCACCTGCGTTGGTGGGCTTCCTTCTCCTCGGCGGCTTCATCGGCAAGTCGGCCCAGTTTCCTCTGCATGTTTGGTTAACGGACGCGATGGCTGGACCTACACCGGTCTCTGCACTTATCCACGCCGCAACCATGGTGGCTGCCGGTGTCTTCTTAATGGCACGCATCTTCTTCCTGCTCCATCCCGACGTCCTCCAGCTCTGCCTTTGGTCCGGTGCAGCCATGGCCGCACTCGCTGGACTTTGTGCACTCGCGCAAACCGACATTAAGAAATCACTCGCCTACTCCACGCTTGCTCACCTTGGCATCATGGGAGCCGCGCTTGGCCTCGGACATCCCGAACTCGCCTTACTGCACATGGCGATGCACGCCTGCTTCAAGGCGACACTCTTCTTGGGTGCCGGCTCCATCATTCACGGATGCCATCACGAGCAGGACATGCTACAGATGGGCGGCCTTGCACGAAAAATGCCGGTGACCTTTGCCACCTTCCTCGTCGCCTCTCTTTCCAACTGTGCTGTGCCCTTCCTTGCAGGTTGGTATTCCAAGGACGCCATTCTCGAAGCTGCCCACGAACATGGCGTACTCGTCTTTGCCCTACTCTCGATCGCTGCACTCGCGACCTGTCTTTATAGCGGCCGAATGATTCGATTGGTCTTCATGGGCGAAGCGCGTTCGGAAGCTTCAACACATGCCCATGAATCACCTTGGACGATGCTGTTGCCGCTCATTGTGCTCGGCCTCGGTTACTCTGTCTTCGCGGGTAACTATATCGGTATACCTAAAGCCAGCGTTTCTGTCCTGCCCGCACCGATGCACTTCCACTTCGGCGCAGCTTCCATCGTTGGATTAGGATCACTCATCTTTGGCTTCTTCGGAGCGCTCTGGTTCTACGGACGTTCGAAAAGCGATGCCCTCCGCGATGCCTCACCCGCTCTCTACGGCGCGCTGGAACGTCGCTGGATGGATAATCTTTACGACGGGTACGTCACGCGCGTTCAACAGCCATTGGTGGATGCCTTGGCCTTCATCGACCTCGCGCTCATCAACGGCATCGGCGGCAAAATTCTCGGCGCCGGCATTCCTGCCGGACTGGGTGCGCTATCACGCCGACTTTTCCATACCGGCTCAGCACGCGTTAATGCTGCTTGGTTTGCAATCGGTGCTCTCCTTATCACCGCACTACTTCTTGGCATCCTTTGATCATGTCGCCCCTTCTTCATTCTGCTTACTTGCTCGATGCGGCTGTATTTAGCCCACTTGTCATAGGCGCACTACTCCTGCTCTTCGGTCGTCGGTTAAGTTTAGGTTCGCTCGCAGGCGCAGCTAACCTCGCTGCCATTGCAGCACTGATGCAACTGGTGACACTGATTATCAACGGACGGTCGGGCGGCGAATCGCCATTCGGTGCCTTCTTATTAGAACCAATGGGCGCTGCCCTCTTTGGCATGACAGTTGTCGTGGGCGTTGCCGCTGTACACCGGGCCATTCGGCAATTACCTGGCGTCGAAAAGCCACATGCTTATCTCGGGCTTATCTTGATTCTCTGGAGTGGCACCCTCGGGGCCTTTGCTTCGCCGCTAAGCAACTCTGAAGGCGCTATCAAGGCATACGTTTATCACGAGTTTGCACTCATCCCAACGTTTATCCTTACCGTGTTTTGGGGCGGCGAAGGACGTCGCATGGCCTCCATGCAAATGGCCATCTACTTAACCTTAGGTGCGATGGCTGGATTGGCCGGCCTGCTCATTGCACTCAATAGCGCAACGGCATCGAGCTCTGCGACAGGGCTAATCTTACTTGGTTTTGGAACGCTGGTTTCACTCTTCCCTTTCCACTCATGGGCAGCTCCGGGCTACTCCGCGGCACCAAGCCCCGTCTCGATGCTCCACGCAGGTGCATTAAAGAAGTTCGGTTTACTCATGATCATTCAGTTCGCGATTGGGCATTTGGGCGCTTGGTCCAACTTACTTCTCTGGCTCGCACTTGGAAATACGGTGTTCATCAGCTTAGTCTGCTTAGCGCAGCGCGATCTTAAGCAGCTCGTTAGCTGGAGCTCAGTCGCCCACATGGGACCGATCTTCCTTGGACTCTGGGTGGCAGACGTAACTGGAAAAGCAGATGGCGTTCATGCAGCTATCTTCCTCATGGTGGCGCACGGATTAAGTGCCGCTGCACTCTTCTCACTCTCCAACGACGTGCGTACGCGTACGGGCACTTACCGTATCGAAGAACTTGGCGGGCTTGCCAATCGCACTCCGGTTCTGGCGGCATTTTTTGTCGCCGCATCCATGGCATCCATCGGCCTCCCAGGCTTTGCGAATTTCTGGGGAGAATTCGGCATCTTCCTTTCTCTGCGTGATCAATCCCTTTGGATTCAAGCAGCGGCTGCGTCCACTATCATCGTTTCGGCAATTTACATGCTCCGTGCGGTTGCGGCGGTATTCTATGGCCCTTTAAACCCTGAAATCGAAAAATCTTCTGCAAGTCTGCACGACTTAACTTGGTCCGATCGCCTGATTCCTCTCTTCCTACTCGGCGCCTCATTGGCACTGGGCTTTAACCCTTCACTTCTGACCCGTCTGTTCACTCCATGACTCACCTGATTGCTGCTTTAGATTCCTTTCAAGGTCTAGCACCCACTGCCAGCGACTGGCGCTCCATTCTCCCTGAGATTGTCATCGCAGGCCTCGGCGTCTTTGCCCTTCTCCAGTCCTTATTCCTGCCGAGCAATGCTCGCTGGTTAATCCCCTCTGTCGCCCGCGTTGGCTTAGCCTTTGCAGCTTATCTTTCGATCAACGCAATTCAAACTCCTGAAAGCAACTTTAGCGGATTACTCTTTGGGGGTTCTAACGCCTGGCGCCTTCTCTTCATTACGTGCGCGCTACTCACTAGCCTGATTGGTTCACGTTTTATCAAATCAAGTGGAGCAGATGACGCCGAGTACCATCACTTGCTCCTTTTAGTTACCGCTGCATTCATGGTGCTGTCTCAAGCCAACCATGTGGTTAGCTTCTTCGTCGCCCTCGAAACAGCAACCGTCGGTCTTTATATTCTCGTTGGTTTCCTCCGCAAAAGTAACGCCTCACTAGAAGCCGGCGTAAAATACCTCGTCGCCGGCGGCTTGAGCTCAGCCTTACTTTTAATGGGCTTTGTATTGCTCTACGGTGTCGCAGGCATGAATCAAGGAGTGGCCGATGCATTGTCGTTTAATGA
>CANHHS010000107.1 GCA_947460445.1 Opitutia bacterium
CCATACACAGTAAGAGCCAGCCCAAGGGCTGGCTCTTTGTTTTGAAGCAGATGTATAAGGGGTATAATCTTAGAAATTGCATACCGGCTTATAAACGGATGCTATCCGCAAACCCAACTCCTCACTGCTTTGCCTGAAAAGCAATTCCACTCATTCGACGACACCCGTCGTGCCCGCAGCCCTTACATGGAGGAGTTGCACCGGTTGGTTATGGGATTTGGGGGGTATTTTAATGCCCACCTTCACCTCGATCGTTCGGGCACTTATGATGCGACCCTTAAGCTTCTTGGGGTCGGCAAGGATTCCGCGTCGCATTTGTCACTTGCGAGGAAGCACTCTATTATACCGCTCATCCATGCGAGTGATTGTTATGAGCCGCGGCAGCTCGAACACCGCGTGCAGGAATTGGTCAATCTCTTGGTTGCAAATGGTACCACCCGTGCCGACACCGTCGTTGATGTCACTGCGGATCGCGTTGGTTTGACGGGTCTCGAGTCCTTAGGACGGGTTCGCGAGCGCATGAAGGGTAAGCTCGACTTACGATTAGCCGCATACAGTCCACTCGGTTTTCGTGATGATGAGCCGCGTCGCTGGTCATTACTTGAAGAAGGTGCCGCCATTGCCGACTTTATCGGTGCGTTGCCCGAACGTGATGACCAAGCGGATTACCCTGAGCACATTGGCTACGATACTTGCTGCCGTCGCTTGTTGGAACTTTCCGCGCGTTTAGGCAAAGCTATCCATATTCACGTCGACCAAATGAACCACGCCTCCGATGATGGTGCGGAACGTGTGGTGCGCTTGGTGCGTGAAATGGGTTTAGGCGCTCCCCGTGGGCAAGAACCTAAGATTTGGTTAATCCATGTGATTTCGCCTTCGACGTATGATGAGGCACGCTTCCAACGTCTGCTGGCTGAATTGGTTAGTCTAAATATCGGCGTTATTTGTTGTCCATCGGGCGCCATAAGCATGCGCCAAATCCGCCCCGTGCTGTCGCCTACGTTTAATTCGATTGCCCGTGTCTTAGAGATGTTAGCGGCTGGCGTCCATGTGCGCATCGGGTCTGATAATCTTTGCGACATCACATCGCCCGCTGGGACCGTTGATTTGATGGACGAAGTCTTCGTTCTTGCGAATGCCGTGCGCTATTACGACTTGGAGGTCCTTGCCCTCGTCGCAGCCGGCAAGCCATTGCCTGAAGCGGCGCGGGCACGTGTTGCTGACCACCTCATACATGATCAATCCGAGGTCGCGAGAATCGCTGAAAAATTGCGCACGCGTCGCGGGGGTATTTCCGGATGAAATCAGTCAGCGCTGACAGAGTATTCCCAGATATTTTAAACCTTCTGAAGCAGCAGGCTTCAGATTTAGGAAGCAAAAGCGCACTTGAGTTTGAGGGTTACGAAACAATTAGTTATCGAGACCTTCACGCTCGCGTCATTGCCGCAGCACAGCGACTTTCCGGTGCGAGTCTAGCGAAGTCAGGGCAACGTCCGCGTATCGGTATCGTGATGCCAAATGGACTGCAGTTAGCAACGACACTCCTGAGCGTCTCGGTTGTGGGTGCCGCATTGCCATTCAATCCTGGCTACACTGTGGTTGAGTTTGAGGCATACTTTAAAGATACTAAAATTGATGCCCTGATTGTTTCAGACAAAGATCGCAGCAATGCGCTGTTGGCGGCGACCGTATTAGGGATCCCGGTTATTCGTGTGGGTAAAGATGGCGACGTGTTAGCTCCGTTTGTTCAGGTTGGTCCATTGTCTGTACCTCAGCCGAACGATGTTGCTTTAGTCCTTTTGACGTCAGGCTCGACCGGTCGAGCCAAGTCCGTGCCGTTGACACACCGTAATGTCTGCACTTCAGCACGCGACGTCTGCCGTTCACTCGAACTGACTTCCGAAGACCGTTGTTTAGCGATGTGGGAGCAGTATCACGTGGGCGGTCTGGTTGACCTCTTGCTCGCGCCGCTGGCCTCAGGGGGTACGGTCATTTGCACTAAAGGTTTTCATGCGGCAGAATTTTACCGTCTGTTAGGTGCAGCCAAACCGACATGGTTCCAAGTGGTTCCGACGACGCTCAACGACATTGTCGGACATGCCCGACGCCATGGACTTACCCCTCAGGGTACATCGCTGCGTTTCTTGCGCTCGGTAGCTGCAGCGTTGCCGCCGCGCCTGATGGCTGAAGCTGAAGAGCTTTTCCAACTTCCGGTAATCACAACTTTCGGGATGACCGAAGCGGGCCCACTGATTACATCAACGCCTTTACCGCCTGCCGTCCGCAAGCCTGGCTCAGTCGGCAAGTCGTGTGGTTGCGAAATCCGTATCGCCGACATGAATGGCAATACTTTGCCTGCAGGTACCGAAGGGCAGGTGGCTATTCGCGGAGACAATGTCTTCCCAGGGTACGAAGGTGATGCGGCTGCCAATACGGCTCAATTCCGCGACGGTTGGTTCTTTACGGGGGATCTTGGATGTTTAGATGCCGACGGTGAACTGACTTTAACCGGTCGCCTCAAGCAGCTTATCAATCGTGGTGGCGAAAAAGTGAATCCACAAGAAGTGGATGATGCACTGCTCTCACATCCAGCAGTGGCAGAGGCTGCTTGTTTCTCGGTTGCCCATGCGACATTAGGGGAAGACGTCGCAGCTGCGGTGGTTCTACGTGGTACCGCCGAAGTCGAGTCCATCCGCCGTCACCTCGCAACGCTGCTCGCACCCTTTAAGATACCCGCACGCATTCAAGTGATGGAAAGCTTGCCCCGGAATGCTGTGGGCAAGGTTGATCGGCTCGCCCTTGCCGAAGCGATGGCCAAGGCCGATACCCAAACAGTTAAGACGTCCGCAGCGCCTTCGCCTTTAGAAGAACGGATTGCCAAGGTTTGGGCTCGAGAGTTGAACCTGCCAAATGTGAACGTCGACGCCGATTTTAGATCTATTGGTGGCGATTCGCTTTCGGCCGTACGTATTTTTTTGGCGATTGAAACTGAACTCGGACACACATTGCCTGAATCCTCATTAACCCAGATTCACACTGTGCGCGATATGGTGCGGGTGATTGAGCAAGGTCAGTCTGGCGAGACGACGCAAACGAACGAAAATACTTCTGGCGTGCTCGCGGCACTTGAATTCCGCGCGCTACAGAGTGTATTAATTTTAGGAAAACTTAAACCGGCTTATCCAGGTTGTACACTCGCGGTTCATAACGCTGATGGCAGCCTTCCGCCGATTCATTGGGGGTATAATAACCCGAATGGTCAGACCCAGATTTTTGCTAACGGTTTTGGTAAGGATCAACCCATCTATGGCTTCTTTTCGGGCGGAAAGCTTTTCCCGAATGAGCCAGATTTTTTCGACCGCATGGCCAAGCATTATGCGGCTGAAATTCAACGCGTACAGCCGCGGGGACCCTATAGAATCGGTGGAGAATGCAAAGGTGCCTGGATTGCGGTGCGTATCGCCAAGCAACTGATTGCTGAGGGCAAGGAGGTCTCCCATCTTATCTTACTCGAGTATGGTGACGCTGCGCTCGCGAATTTGCCGATCCGGCAGCTCTTTATCTTTGGTAAACAAAGTGCTCGCTGTGAGTACCGCGCGATTGGTTTAACGTCGAAAGGGCCTAAGGTTCCTTTTGCGGTTCAACCCGTCATTGCATGGACACCTGGAAGACATGGTAACTTTTACCGCGCCCATAATCTCAAGGACCTCGTGCATATAATGCAGTGCTATCTTCATGACACTCCGCTGCCTTATTCTTTATCACAGTCGTACAGTCCGTATATCCTCTTTCTCCATAACAATCGCATCTTCTTCCTGTTGTACTGGAAGTTGTCCAGCGCCTGGTCAAATTTGAAGCGGGTAGTCGCGCGACCTTGGGCGTCCCGTTCTTAAGCCTTAGCGTATAAAAATCCCCGGAGATTCGCGTTCAATCGTCTGAAGGTCTGAGGCGTACTGGCTTTTTAGAGTTAACTTCTCTTCGGCGGTGAAGGGATCAAACTTCGTCGTACCTTTGTCGACAGCGGCAATTTTTCGCACAATCGCGTAGCGCTCCTTTTTGCTTAGGTCGCTAGGGATATCGAGAATTTCCTCGATGGTTTCAAGTGATAGTCCGCGCGTGGATTCAGGAGCATCTAGCGTGGGCCAAGCGGGGAGGTTTACCCCTGTGTAAGTCTCGAGAATGGGTTTAGGGTTACGGATATAGTCTTCAAAAGTCCAGATGCGCAGGGGCACGCCCGGAGCTGCTGCTTTTACACGACGAACGAGGTCGACCCAATTGGGAGGCCTGACAGCAGCGTTTCGAAATAGGCCCGGTAAATCTTTCTTCGAGTATTTCTCCGCCTGTCGTAATGCTTGCGAGTAGGCTGAGGTGTAAATGCTTGAATACTCTCGAAGCGAAAGAAAAAGGGTCACATCTTTTTTGCCAATAAAGCGCATCAGTCGTGTGATGCGGTCATTTAAATTGGGGTAACAAGGCTGATGGAGGATGTCGGGAACTTCTCCAACCCATTGTTCTTCCGAAAAGATAAGCGTGGGTAATCCCGTAAGAGCTTTGTTTAGATTGCTCAGAAACTTCCACCGAAAATAGGCATCTGGTAATAATCCGGCTAATCCATTGCGTTGTTTAAAATACCGATCGACCAGTCTGTTTTTCCGTAGCATTTCCCGGGTTGGGTAGTCGACCCCTTGCTCGCGTAACTGATCTCTAACAAGGGCGAGGGTATTCTGTAAATTGGTGGTGGCAGTTCGGTGAAGACCGATATGCACATGCCACTTGTTAACAGGTTGAAGCATTTTATACCTGTTTAGGTGATTGGTTTTGAGTGGCAGAATGTGTCTCTGGCGATGCCTTCATCGCCTCCACGAGCCGATATACGGATGTGGGGAGAGGTGGAGTTGCCATGGCCTAATTCACAGGATGAGTGAATAGAGAGCAAGAACTACTGGCAACAGCTGTAAGGGGAATCCTCGCATGCGTATCCAAGGGTGTCGTCGAAATGTCGAATGGGAGATGCATTGGTTCACGTTTGCCTCTCGTGAGTAGGTTGCCTTACGAGAGGGTATGTCTGTGTCTGAAGATCTCTTTGCTAAAGCTCTGCGGATGATCCCAGGTGGGGTTAATTCACCTGTGCGGGCATTCCGTTCGGTCGGCGGTACGCCATTCTTTACAGTCAAGGCCAACGGTGCTCGG
>CANHHS010000108.1 GCA_947460445.1 Opitutia bacterium
CTACGTGCCGAACACACCCAAGTCGCCAAAGACGCTAAAGGTGAAATCATTGTCGGCAATGACGGCCGCGATGAAGTCGAAGGCGTGCGCGTGAGCGAAACGATCGTCACCGTTCAACAACCGTGGTCGACATTCAAAGCCCCAACCGCAAGTACACCTTCGCTCGATTTAGCGGGGGCACGCTCGGCAACCCCGCAAGCAATAATGAAAGCTGCTGCTCACCATGCAAGTCAGCGAAATGCGGGTGGCGACTTCAGTGAACTTGAGCTGGCTGGAGCCTTGATTGACCTCGCTCTCACACATCAACCGAGCTTACCGAGCTCCGACCCTGCTTGGCTTGATGTCATGTTGGTTATGCAAGAAGAGCTTCGCGAAGTCGATCGACCAGCCTGGAGAGCGCGATACGACCGGCATCATGCCGCAACTCAGCGAGCAATCAACGACCTCGTCGCCCGGCTCGATAACCTGCCCGGCGAAAATTCTGCAGGATTCGATGCGGAACGCTTAAGTAACGCCGCGGGAATCATCGCACAATGGACTGCAAGTTTTGCAGAGCCATCCGATCGCATCCGCTGTCAGCAGGCCGCACTTGAATTACTGCGCCTGACACGTAGCACCGTCTCAATCTTTACGAACCCTGAACAAACACGTGGTACGATTGCACGAACACGCGCCCTTTTCTTACTCTATCAGCAAACAGGCATGGAGCTGCTTCTGTGCGAGGCAGTTCAATGCCTAGGGGCAGTCGAACCTAAGGGCGCATTATCCCAAGCGTGGTTGGATTGCGTAAATACATTTATCCGAACGCGGGCTTATGTCGTCATTCGCGCGGATGGCTCCTACTGGGGCTACCACTGCCAGGTTAACCGTAAGGATGGCATCCTCGAAGTGACGCTATCCGATGCAGGCGTGACAGAAATACATGTCCAATCTCGCTGGCCCGACAGCAAAGTCCGTATTCATTTCAGCGGACAGCCGGCAAAGCTTCAGACGGTCAATGGCATCATCTGGGTAAAAGCTGATAAATGATTCAGGGACGCATACTTCCGTCTGGCACTTTTATCACCGCTCACACATCGTAAGTTATGGAAAGCAGGATGCCCCCTCCGATGGTTGATACATCCCTGCTGACACTGGCAAATACACGTCGTCCGTTGGTCGCCATGTCTTGGCTAGCAATTCTGGGATTAGGCTTCTGGTTATTCATCTGTGCCAGCATGGCCTTCGGAGCCTACGGACGCGTCGCCGAAGGCTCCTATAGCGTCGCAGTGGCGACACTAACATGGTCACTTATCAGCGTTCCCGTTCTACTTCATATCTGGCCAATCCTTGAATTGCGACGATCGGCAAAAGCACTCGCCACGTTTGCTTCGTCGCCGTCTGATCAAGCTGCTGTCGTCGCTGTTCGCGCACAACGACTATACTGGCGAGCGGCGGCGATTTGCCACCTCTCACTTGTCGCATGGATCGTCCTTGCATTGATTGCACTGCGACTGGTCATTGCTTGGGAAAATAGCCAACCGCAAACATACCGCCTTCTCGATGCCACACGCTGAACTTACCTCGGAGCTACGTGCATCCCGCCCCTGGGTCTTAACCATGGCGTGGCTGGGCCTGTTTTTTATAGCGCTGTGGTGCCTGTGGACCACCTCTATCTGGCTCGCTGAAGCCCTCTTTAAAGGAGGAATCTTTCCGAAGTTCGATCGTAACTGGCTGGAATGGTATTACAAAGGATTCTTCATCCAGCTAACTCTCTACGCATTCGCGGCAATCATACCGTTCGTCAATCTGCTGAGGTATGCAATGAGCCTAGGCGCATTGCAGGATGGATTAACAACTACGCTCGAAAGATCATTACAGTTAAATCGAACTTTCTGGACCCATGCTTGCTACCTCGCATGGGGTATGGCCTGGCTCGTTGTCTACATGATCAGTATCGCTACACTGGGAGTTCTTTTGCACTGGGAGTGAGATAATCAGACTGAGACAGCACGGAAGTCGGGCTCTACCCAAAGAAGTGTTATAGCGTTTGCGCCTTCTAGCTTTCCGTTTACCCATAAGTAAACCAACTTCCGAAGCAATGCCCTCTCCTGCACTCGTCTGGCTAAGACTAGATATTCGGGTTACCGATCATCCAGCCCTTGTTGCAGCCGTAAAATCCGGCGGGACCGTTATTCCTGTTTATATTCACGACCCTGAAGGCGAAGGTAAATGGCGTGCCCGAGGAGCTTCGGAGGCCTGGTTGGCTTACGCACTTGCGGATATTGCGGCACAACTTGAAAAACTTGGCTCAGCACTGGTCATCCGCCAAGGCGACAGCCTAACCGAACTACGTAAGCTTGTTAAAGAAAGCCAAGCTGGCGCAGTGTTTTGGAACCGTCGCTACGAACCTTCCGTCCGCGAACGTGACTCCTTAATTAAGGAAGCCTTACGTGCGGATGGACTACAGGCTGATTCATTTAACGGCAATTTACTGCACGACCCTACCAGAATCAAAACCCTCGCAGGGAATCCTTTCCAAGTTTTTACCCCGTTTTGGAAAAACTGTTTAGTTAATTTACCTTTCGAAGAACCATTGGCGGCACCGCGAAAGCTGAACGGACCTGAGAAACCTTTACGCTCATTGTTTATCGATGATTTAAAACTTAAACCACGCATCCAATGGGATACGTCGATTTGGAAAAATTGGGATCCGACTCGTAAAGGCGCTGAAAAACGTCTTGCGCAATTTGTGGATGGTCCTGTGAAGGATTACCCGACCGATCGGGATATCCCTAAAGAAGACGGCACTTCGCGCCTTTCACCTTACTTGCACTTTGGACAGATCTCACCACGCGAAATCGTTCACTCGATTAAGAAGGCTGGAAAATGGTCCATCAAAGGCGGCGAGAAATATGTAGCCGAAGTTGGCTGGCGGGAATTTGGACATCACCTCATTTACCATTTCCCGAAAACCACGGACGAACCCCTGCGAGCAGAATTTAAGGCGTTCCCATGGGCTCGCGAGAAACGGCTACTCAAGGGCTGGCAGCGCGGTCAAACCGGCTACCCCATCGTCGATGCAGGCATGCGACAACTCTGGCAGACGGGCTGGATGCACAACCGCGTGCGCATGGTCGTCGCATCCGTCTTAGTAAAACACTTCTTACAGCCCTGGCAGGACGGAGCAGATTGGTTCTGGGACACCCTCGTTGATGCAGATTTACCTGCCAACACCATGGGCTGGCAATGGGCAGGAGGATGCGGAGCAGATGCCGCCCCTTACTTCCGCGTGTTCAACCCTGTACTCCAAGGTGAGAAATTTGACGCCGATGGAACCTATGTCCGTCAGTTTGTACCCGAACTCGCCAAGCTTCCCGCAAAGTGGATTCATAAACCTTGGGAAGCTCCCGCCGATGTTCTCGAAGCTGCTGGCATCGTCTTAGACAAGACTTACCCGCGACCACTTGTAGGCTTAACCGAAGGTCGCGACCGTGCGCTCAAAGCTTTTGAAAGACTTAAGGCAGGTCTCTAAAAACTTTACCCACCATGACACAGCCCGCCAAAACCTATAAGTACTATGAACTCATCATGGCTGCGTTTGTGGCCGTGCTCCTGTGCTCAAACTTGATTGGTCCCGCGAAAGTCGTGCAGTTGGATTTACCGATCTTTGGCAAAGTCGACTTCGGGGCCGGCAATCTCTTCTTCCCCCTCTCCTATATTTTTGGCGATATCTTAACCGAAGTTTACGGCTACGCCCTTGCACGAAGAGTTATTTGGGCAGGCTTCGGCGCGATGGCTTTTGCGACCTTTATGAGCTGGGTCGTGCTGACATTGCCAGCCAGCCCGGATGAACCTTTCAGCGCGCAACTCCAACCCGCACTCGTTACATGTTTCGGGAGTGGCTGGCGCATCGCGGTCGGGTCGCTGATTGCTTTCTTTATCGGTGACTTCCTTAACTCCTACGTCTTGGCGAAACTCAAAGTGCGTACGAAAGGTAAACACCTTTGGATGCGTACGATTGGTTCCACCATTGTCGGCCAGGCCGTCGACAGTCTTGTGTTCTACCCACTGGCCTTCTTCGGCATTTGGTCCACGTCCACGCTCCTCGCCGTGATGTTTGCCAACTGGTGCTTCAAGGTCGCCGTAGAAATCTTCATGACGCCCGTGACTTATTGGACGTGCGCTAAGTTGAAATCTGTCGAAGGCGTCGATGCTTACGATACCAAGACCGACTTCACACCCTTCTCTTTGAAGGCTTAGCTTTTGCCCGCCAGCAGCCGACAAGGTGTTCATCGAGAACTCCTACCGCTTGCAAGAACGAGTGGAGGATGGTTGGACCCACGAAACGCATCCCGCGTTTACGTAGTTCGCGCGAGAGTTCTTCGGCTAAGACGGAGTTTGTCGGGATATGTGCCATGGTCTTTGGACGTTTCTGTAGCGTTGAGGCATGGCCTTTCGCCCGTCCCCATAACCACGCACTGAACGAGCCAAACTCTTTTTGCATTTTTAAAAACACTTGGGCGTTCTTAATCGTCGATTCGATTTTTCCGCGGTGACGGACGATACCTGGGTCAGCGAGTAAGGTTTTAATCTTTTTGGCATCAAACCGTGCGACTTTCACAGGATCGAAACCGGCAAAAACTTTTTGGTAGTGCTCACGCTTTCGCAAAACAATCAACCAAGAGAGGCCGGCTTGGGCGCCTTCGAGGGTGATGAATTCAAAAAGCGTATGGTCGTCATGGACTGGACGACCCCATTCTTCGTCGTGATACTTCACATAAAGCGGGTCATCGCCGCACCATGGGCAACGCGAGCGACTCACTTGCCTTGAGACTTTACCCATGTTTTGAGCCACTCGATACCACCGGCTTCATCGGTAAAACCTCCGTCAAGCTGAGCTTCAAAGGCTGCGTCTAGCGCAGCCGAGAACCAAGGCTGAGGGGAATGTCCAAGCGCAATCAAATGCCGTCCAAGTGCTAGGCGCTTCGGCGCATTCGCAGTGACGGCTAAGGCATGAGCTTTTTCAGAAAGCCAGGCACCTTGGGGTGAGACTTCGTTGGCGGGGAAATAGGTACCTCGGCCTTTTCGATCGGCATTGTCCACACGAATGAGTCGATCGATGCGACCGACTTTGGCTGC
>CANHHS010000109.1 GCA_947460445.1 Opitutia bacterium
AAACGCTTAATTTGGACATCAAAGAGCGAGTCAGGATTTACGGTGATCTGACAGGTGTGCTGAATGACCTCTGCTAAACGAACTTTGTTGTCGCGCTTAACGGCCAAGAAACGGTCTTGGAAAGACCGATCATTGGCAACGGCTTCAAGCGCACGCAGTTTCGAGAGATCACCCTCCCAGACGGGGCCGACAACCTCATCGCAGAGCGACGAGAGACCGGGGTTACACGCACGCAACCAGCGGCGTGGCGTGATACCGTTCGTCATGTTCACAATCTTCCCGGGCGTGAGTTCATCAAAGCCCTTGAGCAAGTGTGCTTTCAGGAGACGGGTGTGAAGCTCGGCAACGCCATTGACCTTGGTAGAACCCACAATGGCTAAATGTGCCATACGTACGTGGCGGACGGGCCCTTCGCCAATCAGTGAGAGTTCGGCCTTACGTGCATCGTCGCCTGGCCAGCGCGCCTCAACTTCTTCCAAGAAGCGTTGGTTGATTTCGTAGATAATCTGTAAGTGACGAGGGAGCACCCGACCGAGCAATTCAACGCTCCATGTCTCCAGTGCTTCTGGAAGCAGGGTATGGTTGGTATAGTTAAAGATACGCGTGGTCAGGGCCCAGGCGTCATCCCACGGCAAACGTTCACGGTCGACGAGCAGGCGCATCAACTCAGCGACAGCAATCGATGGGTGAGTATCGTTGAGTTGGATAACGACTTTGTCCGCGAGGTTGGCCCAGCCGTCATTACGACGACGGTGGCGACGTAAGATGTCCTGCAATGAACACGAAACGAAGAAGATCTGTTGGACTAAGCGTAGTTCTTTACCGGCTTCTTTGCTGTCATTGGGATACAGTACTTTCGAAACTGTTTCGCCACTGATACGCGAACGTACGGCTTCGACATAGTCGCCTTGGTCAAATGCACGGAAATCAAACTCGGTGGTAGCTTTGGATTCCCAGAGGCGAAGGAAGTTCACCGTGGAACCATGCAGCCCGACAATGGGGATGTCCCAAGGAATGCCGATGAGGTCCTGGGTGCCGACGAGCTGAGGCGCGAAGTTACCACGGTCATCGATACCCATTTCAATGCTGCCATAAAGTGGCACTCGCACCTGGTATTCAGGACGACGGATTTTCCAGGGCGTGCCGCGTGCCAACCAGTTATCGGCTTCTTCGACTTGTCGACCGTTGACGAACGTCTGCCGGAAAAGACCAAATTCGTAATGGATCCCGTAACCGATGGCAGGGATATCCATCGTTGCGAGTGAATCTAAGAAGCAGGCCGCAAGTCGACCAAGGCCTCCGTTACCTAAACCCATGTCATTCTCTTCTTCAATGACGTCATCCAGTTCTTTGCCTAAACCACTGAGAGCTTCACGCGCAATTTCGAGTTGTCCAAGATTACAGAGATTGTTGCGCAGCAGTCGGCCCATTAAGTATTCGAGCGACAAGTAATAGACGCGGCGGGAGTTGGCACTCGCATGGGCGCCCTGGGTATGGAGGAAGCGCTCAAGTACGCGGTCGCGCAGGGTGAAGCATGTCGCCAACCACCAATCCATACGGATGGCTGTGGTCGTATCGCGGGCGAGCGTGAAGGTAAGGTGGCGCAGAATATCGGCACGGAACGAGGCAACGGCGTCCTTCTCTTTGGGTGCGACAGCGAAGTCCAAGACCTTCTTTGCCTTCACAGGCTTAGCACCTTTTTTTGCCTTCGTGGAGGCGGTGGGCTTCTTCGCTGCTTTTGCCATAATCGAGCATCATTTTGCCCTTTTCGAAAAGGTGCAAGCGAGCCAAATCCGCTTCTCCAAAAAAACTGTTACATTATCGACTCTCTTGCCTGCTTTCGTCCGCTAATTGCTTAATGGCACGCAAATCGAGCTTACCCGTGCCCAAGACGGGAATACGTTCAACTTTACAGAAAGACTTGGGAATCCAGAGATTCGGCAAGCCTTCCGCAGCCAACTGTTCCCGGATCCGATTAACGTCTAAATCTACCGCATGCAAAACCACGAGTTGTTCACCTTTGGCAACATCGGCGCACGCGGAAACAGCAATCGATATTTCCGCGCCTCCCGCTAATCCAGCGACTCGGATGATGGCATCTTCGACCGTACCATGCGGGACCATTTCGCCGCCAATTTTCGAGAATCGTGAAAGCCGGCCACTTAAATGCAAAAAACCATGTTCATCAACCCGTGCCAAATCACCGGTGCGATACCAGCCATCCCGAAGTGCTTCTGCGGTCTTGGCAGCATCACCGAGATAACCTTTAAAGAGATTGGCGCCGCGAACTTCGAGTAAACCGATATCGCCGAGTGGCATGACCTCTAAAGTTTCGGGATGAAGGATACGAACAGCGAGACCGACCACGGGACGTCCGACTGACCCAACAGTATTACCCTTCCACATCCCACCCGGTGCGAGAGCGTCAATAATGTCAGGGACATTCACGGCGAGCACCGGACTAGCCTCGGTCGCGCCATAGCCTTCAATCAGCGCCGTGCCGAGGTCGTTGATAAATGCTTCCGTGAGATCAGCGGGGACTTTCTCCGCGCCAGCCACTGCCCATTCTAAAGTCGCCAAGTCCTCGCGCGTCGCACGCTTCAGCCAGGGACGTAAAAACGTCGGTGTGCCCAATGTAATCGTCACACGCTCTTCGCGAACCGCTGCGATGTTCGCGACTGTATCAATCGGCGAAGGCAAACAGACCAAGGTAGTATCGCGTGAAAGACCGTACCAAACCCCAACAGTAAAGCCGAAGGAGTGAAAGACAGGTAAACTCGAAAGTAAGCGTGCGTGACGTGGAACGATGCCGGCTTCATCGATCTGTATCAGATTCGCTAAGATATTCGTGTGTGTGAGCGGAACGCCCTTCGGCATGCCTGAACTTCCGCTCGTAAAGAGCAAAGCAGCCTCTGCTTCTCCGCCTTTATCAGGTAAGCCGAGCACCCATGGTAACATAGAAACAGGCGTGATGCGGATGAGCGCCACCATTAGTATGATTTTCCAGCGCGGGATCTCACGGATGGCCTCAGCAATATCGATGAGTTGGTTCGTCCAAGGGAAGTCCGGGAAACGTGGGTGAAGTTTTTCCCGGAAAGCACTGGCCGTAATCGTGACGCCGCAATCTGCGCGTTCTAAACAGGACTCAACTTGGGCACGGCCGAGGGTAAAGTTCAGATTCACCACAACCTTATCGGCAATCACGCACGCCAAATTTGCCAGCGCTGCACCCATGCCGGGCGGCAGCACGATGGCAACTCGACGGGTCGCAACCTCGCGACGTATGCGCTGTGCAAGTAACCAAGCGAGCGCCAAGGTTACGGCACCCGAGAGCGCCTTACGCTCACCTGAACGATCAATGATGGCAGGGTTGCCACCTTTTCGAGCCAACCCTTTGACGGCCACAGCAGCTAGATGTTCTTGAAGTGCTGGTCGGTTAGCAAAGGCATCAGCCGAGAGTTCCAAAAGCCGCTGACGGGTTTCATCCGACTTCTCAGCTGGATAAGCTGGACCAAAGACAATCCGCACAGAGCGTCGAAAACTCGTCGGGAATTTCCAAAAGAATCGTCCGCCACTAAAACTGAAGACCGAACCCCACTTGCCATCAATCCACACGGGTGCAATGGGACAGCCCGCACGCCGTGCAATCAATTCAAAGCCACGACGCAGTTCCATGAAGTGGCCATTACGCGTCACATGACCTTCGGGGAAAATACAGACGACTTCGCCACGCTTCAAAGCTTCCGAAGCTTTTGCGATGGCGTCTTTGGCTTTCGATTCATCGACCGGTATCGTGCCCATCAAACGCATAATCCTGCGCATGACGGGTACGCGCTCAAAACCTTCCCAAGAAAGGAAGCGGACCGGGCGCGACGAAAATGTTCCCACGAGAACGGGGTCGAGGTAAGAAACGTGATTACAGACAATCAGCACGCCACCCGTCGCTGGGAGATGGCTCACGCCTTGAACATGTGCACGGTAAAAGCAGCGGACACCGAGCAGGCAAAATGTCTGTACGGCGCAATAAAACCATCCCGTCTCAGGACGCCGACGTATCATCCGCCAGACATAGACGACTAAAAAAACGACGAAGAAGACGGTGGCAGCTGCCGCCACGAGCATGAGCAAAATGAGTCCTAAATAGACGATTCCAAAGGCAGGTGACACGATGACCAGAAACCTCCCACAGCCTGCCCCCAAGGGCAACCCCTCTCTTACGAAGCGCATTCCCCAACCCTATCGCCTTTTCCCCTTTCCCTCCCCCGCATCTCCCCCCTATTCCTTAGGCTACGCTTTAGTCCTTAGGCTTTAGCCTACCGTCACTTTCGAACCAATGACCTCAGCCCAGATTCGCCAGTCGTACCTCGATTTCTTCCGCTCGAAGCAACACAGCATCGTGGCGTCATCGAGCCTGATGCCTGACTCCCCTAACCTGCTCTTCACGAATGCAGGGATGAATCAATTTGTTCCTATTTTCCTCGGTCAAACCAAGTGTCCGTATACTCCAGGCCGTGCTGCCGATACGCAGAAATGTATTCGTGCCGGCGGGAAGCATAACGATCTCGAAGACGTCGGTTTAGATACCTACCACCATACCTTCTTTGAGATGCTCGGGAATTGGTCGTTTGGTGATTACTTTAAACAGGAAGCGATCGACTATGCCTGGGAGCTTATCACCCAAGTCTGGAAATTCCCTCCCAGCCGTCTGTACGCGACAGTCTATTCACCCGATAAATCCAAAGGCGACCCTGCGGACTTCGATCAAGAAGCTTGGGATGCTTGGGCGGTAAAGTTTCGCGCAGTGGGTCTCGATCCCGCTGTCCACATCGTCAACGGCAACAAGAAGGATAACTTCTGGATGATGGGTGAAACCGGTCCCTGTGGCCCTTGCACCGAGTTACACGTCGACCTCACACCCAACGGCGACACCCAAGGCAAACTCGTGAATGGCAGCGACGCCCGCTGTATGGAAATTTGGAATCTCGTCTTCATTCAATTCAACGCGAACCCCGACGGCACCTTCTCGCCTTTGCCTGCA
>CANHHS010000110.1 GCA_947460445.1 Opitutia bacterium
GATCATTTAGACATGCCAGTAAGAAATCCTAAAAAGCAGCCGCAGCAGCAGCAAAAAGCGCAGCCGATTGTAGCCCAAATCACGACAGACAGCACAACCCTCCATCCAGAAATGGATAATGCGCAACCTGTCGCGCGACAGCTAAGGGCAAAGGCGCCAAGGCTTAGTAAAATTGTTGGAAGCCAAGTCTCCATCGGCGCCACTGTACCGGCGAGAATCAAGACAATCTGCAGCGGGAAAAGAACTAGCCACAACAGCGTTGAAATAAATATAGAAGCACTGACCGTGCGACCGAAGGAAACCTTCAGCCCTTGAATACGTAATCCAATCCACACAAAAATGCCTGCCACTGCCGCCATCAGCGGCAATAACACTATCCCACAGGCCATACCACATCCGGTAGCCCATGCGGGGCCCTGTTCTTGAACACCGGCCAACATTCCGCGGCCTATCTCCGCAACCTGAGGGTTCTCACTTAAAACTAACCACTCGGCCAGTGCCAGGACGCGTGCCGACTCGACCTTTGAACTGATAGGTGAGAGCAACACCATCGGTAAAAACAAGATCCCAATCGCAAAGTAAGCGGCCGCAAAAACTGACCCTGTCGCTAAGCGTGCATTCGTAAGCACAAGAGGCTTCGTCACCAACTGCCAAGCGGAACGAAAAAGTGATCCTAGACCTGGCGCTGTTTCCCAAGGCAGCTCACTCGGGGAAGTAAAAGTTGCTGGCTCAGCAGCAGAGGACGCTGCTGCCGTTGCCGTCGCTGAAAATTCAGTCCACTCCTGCAGAGGAATCCATGAAGCCATTCCTTCGCGCCAAGCAAGATCGGTGCGGTAGAAGCGCCCTTCGACTAAGCCGGCGCTAATTTCAGCTTCGGTAAAAATACCTAATGCTGCGCCATCTCTCGCTAAGTGAATTCTCATAAGTGATGCAGATAAAGGCATAGCTGGCTATTGGTCAAAAGCCTTTAACCAATGTTCTGGGTGAACGGCAAAAAAGCGAGGAAAGCGCCGCCTAGAAGAAGGCAGCACGACGTGAGGAATAAAAAGAGTATCGCCAGTACGGTTTTCCATGACGCATCGCGGTGGCTAGCACTCAATCCGGCGACGAGACAGTAAGCCCCCCAAGGAAAAGCAAGGATGCCGAAGAATGGTAACGCCAAAACCCCATTGGCTGCTGCTCCCACATAATTGATGACGCGAAACGTTACACCCCAGCCCCGCTTTCCTCCTCCAAAGAGCATGAGTCCAAGCTGAATGAGCGTCGCACTTACCAATACGCCGAATGTAACTAACACGGGTGTGAGCAAAGCGTGGTAACCCATATAGCGATAAATCTCACCCCATGGAAAAAGGCGGATCATATCTCCCCACACGCTTTCCCACATGGGTCGGATAAACCACTCCGCCCAAACGAGACCAAGGGCATTCGCCACACAGGCTAGTACCAGGTGCCAAAGAAAAGGCACCCAAAGGCTCCCCTTGGCAGGCAGTGCGCTAAACGTTGTGACTGGCCCCAGTAAAGTTTCGCGAAGTGTTAGCGCACAGGCAAGTGGCAGCGTCATCTCACGACGGCGTTCAAGGGCTGGCTCGGGCACTTGACGGTAAGCGTTGGCCGCACGAAATTCCGGCCGCTCAACTAAAGGCGTCCATGTAGGTTCACCTTCTTTCCAGGAAAGATCTGTGGGCTGATAAAATTGTTCGACTAAACCCGTCGCAACTTCTTCGGAGGTTTTCTGCCCAAGACTACGTCCATCGCGAGCGAGGTGAAAACAGGGGTTCTCCATGTAGGCAAGTGGCGAGGGGGGCGGGACTCGAACCCGCGACCGTCGGTTTAGAAAACCGATGCTCTATCCGGCTGAGCTACCCCCTCTTGACTCGTAGATTACGAGGCCGAGGGGGCTCTGCGCAATCGCGGAAGGTTAGCAGATAAGGTCTCTAAAGGCTGAGAAGTCGGCTGAAAGGCCGCTAGGGAGACCTTTATTAATCACCGAAACCGCATCGTGTGAGTGCAGTGACTCAAGGTGCGAGCAGGCTATCACAAAATCACGGATGCGGGCGTCTTCATCGAGGCGCTCGTAAACGAGACGCGCGGCGTCTTCGACGAATTTTTGGTAAGCGCCGTTCAATTCAGCAAATGCTTGTTCATCCTCTCGCTTGACCATGACCTGTGTCTCGGTTTGCAGGGCGGCAATGCACAACTCTTGGATGTCTTCGATGTCGAGCGACTTACCTGGAGAGACTTCCACAATCACGCGTGCCTTAGAGCGCTGGGAGTGCGGAATACCGTAAACTTCGCGCGTCTCGCGGGCGTGTTCTGTTAAATCAGCCGAACATGGACAAGCGGAAGAATAAACAAAATCAAAGTGCGTGTAGCGACGATGGCGATCAAGGTCGTCAATCGTACCTTCGAGCACGACGCGGTAGAACTGCCATCCAGATAAATCGGAGCGTAATGATTTTTGAAGAATCGGGTAATTAAACTCTGCCAACAGACGCGCTCGACTGCAGCCAAGATCTTTTTTGTACCGAAGGAGGATTTCGCCAAGCAATTCGTGGGATAGCACCCGATCCTTAAACTCGTAGAATGTCCGCACAATGCGCGACATGTTGATGCCCTTCAAGTCTGCCGCGAGCGACACCGTGCCGGTAATAGAAACTTCGACGGTTAATTGGCGGCCGTCACGGGCACGTAGCAGCAATGGCAAACGGAAGCCCGAAACACCAACATGCTGAATGGGGACATTGGCTCCCTGAATGAGCGAAGCGTCCTTGTTCTGAATGTCTGGGAGTGATTCGCGGTAGGCCGCATCACCCCGAAAGGCACGGTCATAGCTCCGCGAAAGCTGTGATGCTTTGCGGTTTTTAGCCGAGGAGTTTTTGCTCATACGTGCCATAGAA
Organism: Opitutia bacterium; assembly: GCA_947460445.1. GTDB lineage: Bacteria > Verrucomicrobiota > Verrucomicrobiia > Opitutales > UBA953 > UBA8828. The sequence goes on from CANHHS010000110.1 coordinate 2,901, forward strand.
GAGAGAGGGTTGTCGGTTTGCCGCAAGCGGCGGGTGCTGTTTTTGGGGTGGAGCCACTTGCCGGACTTGAACCGGCGACTTTCTCATTACGAATGAGACGCTCTACCAACTGAGCTAAAGTGGCGAACCCTAGGAGGGTTTATCTTGGTAACCACCCCCTTCAAATCAAGCCCCCAGTAAGGGAATGCCCTCGCAACTTTCCCACAAAACAGAGAGTTTTCTTCCGTCTACGCGATCCAATCGTTCTTACCTTGGTATTTTAAAGATACATTTTTAGCGCATGAGCCTCACCGTTACACAGTGGATTGCATTCAGTCTGGCTCTTATTTTTTTAATTCAAGGTGCTTACAGTGGCTACAAGCGCGGACCCATTCGACAATGCGCGAGTCTTGTTGCACTCATTCTTGCAATTGTAGTGGGCTGGATATTTGGGGGCGAACTTGGTCTGCTTTTTTTAACCGACACAATCGTGCCTTGGTTGCTGCGAGGCGCCATCGGCGTCGTTGGATTGTCTGCGCTGACTTGGCTTCTTGCGCTCTCCTGGCTTTGGTTTGTAGGGCGACGGGCCAAGGGAAGCGAAGAAACCGAAAGTCCAGTGCTAGGAGCATTGGTAGGCTGTTGGACGGGGTTAACAAGCTGTGTACTTCTCCTCGCAGTACTTACTGCGTGGGCAGGCGCTCGGGAAATTTTGTCACCACCGGCGATCGCCGAGCGACACTGGGCGGTTATCGCACGTGATGATTTATCCACATTCTTAGGCATGGATTGGATCAAGGGCTACAGCCCTTGGCCTGAAAGCTGGAAACGGATTGCTCGAAAGGGCCAACAGGTGCTCAGCAGCCCAGAAGCATCACGCCGCCTCATGGAGCAAGAGCCCATTCGCGCCTTGGCCTCTCACCCAACATTTTACACCGCATGGGGTGACCCCGAAGTCAAACGCCTGGCACATAACGGTTCCCTCGGTGACTTGCTCGAACATCCCAAAGTAAGACCCCTGCTAAATGACGAAGCTTTCCAGCAACAACTTATTAACACAGATTTGGAACTCCTTCTAGATAAATCACTTAAGTCAGTTAATACGAAGTAAAACTCGGGTTTTTTATGTGGCGTGGGTGTCAGCAGGTCTGCATGATTATACCTCCCCAAATTAAAAAACCTGTCATGAGGACTACCCTTGTATTTTCTGCCCTGCTTTTCACGACGCTTTTCGCCGAAGATAGCACCGCAAAGACGGACGCAGCAAAACCCAACACGATTGAAGTGATCGAAGTTCAGGGACGCCGATTGGCCTTAGTTCGCCTCATTCCGACGGCTGCCGAATTCCAAACTTTCCAACAGCGCGTCGAAAGCATCACCAATGAGCGCAAGGATGCTGCCCTTACCAAGCAATTGCTTGATGCGGCATTAACGACTCCCGAGAAGGAAGCTCGTCAGCGCCAACTCGATGCGAAGATGCAGAAGCTCGTCGCATCCAACGCAGAGATGAACAAAGCCTTCGGCTTCGACCTCACCCGCCAATACGTGGTCGTCCCTACAAAGCTAAGCATCTACCAGCTCCTGACCGACGATGAATACGTGAAACTCGCCGCAAGTTCTGATTTTAAAAAGGAGTCTGTCATTGAAGCCGACGGCGGGAAAAAGCTCCAGAGCAAGGGTACTGTAACCGGTGCCGTTGAAGTTGAAACCTTCCAAATCCAAATTCGTGGTATCGGCGAGACCAAGAAGCGCCTCCAGGAATTACTCGACCTGCAGCCCAAATTAACAAAGTCGGAAGACAAAAAGAAAGTCGAAGAAGCCATTCAACGTGGCCAGAAGGACGTCAACGAAGCTGAGGCCAATTTTGCGACGGCCCAAAAATACCCATTTAGCGAAAAACTCGCGACGCAAATTGCAGAAGCAAAACTCTACGTCTTGCTTTCAGATGAAGAAAATAAGCAGGTCGATAAAGCAGTAAGCGACGCGAAGAAAGACGCCCCAGCCGCAAAATAATTTTCCCTATAACCCCACACTCAATCCTATGACTACAGCTACAAC
>CANHHS010000111.1 GCA_947460445.1 Opitutia bacterium
AAGCCCTGGAAGACAGCTTGGTCATCCGCAAAGAAACCTAACTCAGGCAGACCAAGGCGAAGTCCCTCTTTATCGAGAATACGCATGACGATCGATTCTCCGTACACCGTCGGCAGAATGGATACGCGAAGGTCGACGTCCTTGCCGCCTGACTTAGCCTGAATACGTCCGTCTTGCGGGATACGCTTCTCCGCCAGCGAAGCATCCGCCATCAACTTAAGTCGTGAGATAATGGCTGCTTGAAGGCGCTTGGGTGGTCCTTTCATCTCTTGAAGGACGCCATCAATGCGGAAGCGAACACGGAAACGCTTTTCGAGAGGCTCTAAATGAATATCGGAAGCCTTTCGCTTAATCGCATCCACAATCATGGAATTGACGTAGCGAATAATTGGCGCGTCGTCCTCTTTAACGTCTCCGCCTTGTGGAAGCTCGAGATTAGGATCCGTACCGTCGCCTGTTTTACCAAAAACGTCCTCGTACGAAACGTTCATCTGGCCACCCGAGTAACAACGTGCGATGGCTTTACGAAGCTCGTCTGGCTGAGCGAGACGCGGATTTAATGTCAACTTGAGGCTCCGTGAAAGCGAATCGATGCTGTCCGTGTCTAAAGGATCCGCGACAGCGACTTGCAGTTCGACGCCACCCATCTGCAACGGCAAGAGGTTGAGTTTTTCGGCCTGCTCTTTTGTAACCAACTTAAGAATGTCTTCTGCGGGGGCGACTTGGGAGACATCAATAACCTCCATATCGAATTCAGCACCTAAAGCTTCCGTAATTGCCTTCCAGGTAACCGAGTTAAGTTCGACAAGTTTATCAAGGGTGAGCGTGTCGACATTCTTGTCGGCTGACACTTCTCCAAGAGCCGTACGAGCCGCAGCGACAGCATCAGCGGAGACAAGTCCTTTGTCTTGGATAAATTGAATGACGAAATCGTCTGCGGTCGTCACGGGTGCCGTCCTCGGTTCAAAAAGGGGTGTAGAGAGTAAACCTCAACCAAGGGGTGGTGAGGAGTAAATGAACGGTAAATCTAACCCCCTTATCGGCAATGATAAATAGTTAAGCCCCCTGGGTGCGCCACTGTGATACCAACTTGGTCACCGCAGCCTCTAAATCGCCTACAGTACCGTCATTCCTAAGGATATGGGTCGCCCGCCGCTCCTTCTCCGCCAAGGGCAACTGGACGGCTTCCCGGGCCTCAAATTCAGCCTCTGTCCAACCACGCTCCTTTAATCGGGCCAACTGGTGCTCGCGGGTCGCAGAAAGGCAAACTGTCCGATCAAACTGCCCCTCCCACCCTTTCTCAAAAAGGAGTGGAATTTCGACAACCCAGTCGACAGATTTGTCCTCGATCGCCGTTTGCCATGCCTTTTGGACCTTCGGGTGAATCATCGACTCAAGCCATGCTCGATCGGCTGGATTCGCAAAAACACGAGAGGCAATAAATTTTCGATCAGGCAAACCGTTCTCTAGAATAACTTCATCACCCCAGCGCTCTTGAATCAAACGAAGAAGGTCGGGAGCTAGTAACACCTCATGCGAAAGACGATCTGCCGAAATAACGCGGAATCCTTGCCGGCCAAAACAAGCGGCGGCGGCGGTCTTGCCGCAACCAATACCACCGGTAAGGCCGATACGCATACAGACAACTTAACCTAGGAGGCCGCTGAAGGCAACTACACTCAGGCTGGCGTCGGAACCGTTGAAGGATCGCTGCCTGTGGCCGCGTCCGTACGAGGCTCGCGTGCCAATGGTGGCACAGGATTGCCGACAATAGGGGTCTGAATTGACCCTGTGCGCACAATCTCAGTGACGTGAATCCCCTCGAGGGTTTCGTATTCAACCAAGGCTTCAGCAACCGCACGGTGAGCTTGTGCGTTCTCGGAAATAAGTCGCTCAGCGCGTGCCGTCTGCTCGGCAATAATTGCCGTAACCGCCGCATCTATGCGCTTAGCGGTTTCATCACTGTGCGTCTGTGTACGCCCAATCTCTCTTCCCAAGAACACCGTTTCGCTATTCTCACCCCAGGCTACGGGACCTAAATCGCTCATACCCCAATCACAAACCATCTGCCGAGCAATGCGGGTGGCTTGTTTGATATCCGAGGATGCACCACTGCTAATGTCGCCGGTGATAACACGCTCCCCTACCCGACCAGCCATAGCGCTGCAAATTAAGTCGAGCAGTTGAGCCTTTGAATAACCCAAGAGATCTTTACTCGGCAGATACATTGCCATACCCAAGGCACGACCGCGCGGCAAGATGGTTACTTTGTGAAGCGGGAAGGAACCGTCATCGATGAGGACTTGGACGACCGCGTGGCCTGCTTCGTGGTAAGCTGTCGCCTTACGGTCTTTCTCGTCAAAGAGACGCTTACGTTCGCGGCCGAAAGCAATTTTGTCGCGCGCTTCTTCGACATCGGACATCTCTACTTTTTCGCGATTCTTGCGGGCAGCATGTAGCGCTGACTCATTTAACAAGTTCGATAGATCCGCACCCGCCATGCCAGATGTCATCCGCGCAATACGACTAAGGTCGACGGACGCACCCAGCTGGAATCGTTTTGCATGGACCGCGAGCACCGCCTCGCGCCCGCGTAAATCTGGAAGATCGACGTGTACTTGTCGGTCAAAACGTCCCGGGCGCAGCAAGGCACTATCGAGCACGTCCGAGCGATTCGTTGCGGCAATCACAATGACCCCTTCGTTGCCATCAAACCCGTCCATCTCGACGAGCAAAGCATTGAGTGTCTGCTCGCGTTCGTCGTGTCCACCACCCACACCCGCACCACGTTGACGCCCGACGGCATCAATTTCATCGATAAAGATAATGGAGGGAGCCGCCTTGCGAGCTTGCTCAAAAGTGTCACGCACGCGGGAAGCGCCTACGCCGACAAACATTTCGACAAAGTCAGATCCGCTGATGCTAAAGAACGGCACTTCAGCCTCTCCCGCAATCGCTCGGGCCAATAGCGTTTTACCCGTACCTGGAGGCCCAACCATCAAGATGCCACGGGGAATGCGCGCGCCGAGCTTCGTAAACTTTTTGGGATCACGTAAGAACTCCACAACCTCCCGCACCTCTTCTTTTGATTCATCACAGCCGGCGACGTCCTTAAACGTGACCGCTTCTTTATCTTTGCCCGAAAGCTTCGCTTTGGATTTTCCAAACTGCATCGCACCACGCTGCGAACTGCGCAACATCCGCCACATCAAGTAAAAGATGGCTGCGTAGAAAATGAGCGAAGGTAACAATCCGAAGAAAGTTGAAGAAGCCGTGTCAGCCTTGATTTCTTTGAAGTTATCAGACCCAACTGCTGCACGTAAGGATGCGTAATCTGCATCGGTTAATTTACCCGAGGCAATAAATTCACTGGGGGCAGCATCTTTCTCTTCACCCTTGACGACTAGTTCGCCGGTAATCGTGTACCAATTATCAGTACCACCACTACGGTCAGGTTGAACTTTCGCGTTCTTAATCTTTCGCTCCTGAGCATAGGCTAAAACTTGTGAGTTCTCCAGCTTCTGCGGCTCGCGAACACTAGGCGCAGAATACTGAACGAGCGCAATGGTCGCAGTTACCAAAAGCAGCCAAATAAGAAGCGGCTTTGGATTAAAGCGGTTATTGGATTCGGGTTCGTCGTCCTGACTCATCGTGGGAGGTCTGAACTTAAGCTGGGACTTTGCCAAGTCAACCGGAGAGCCTTCTCACATGGCCCAGACAGACGCAGAGAATCTGCCGGAGGGGCACCTGGTACCCAAATAACTTCCTCATTGATAATAATCACAGGAAGTTGCTCCCGAAGCTCGCGGGGGACCTTGCGATCAATCAGTATATCCGAAATTTTGGCTGAACCTGAGCCCCCTAAAGGCTGGTAACGATCGCCTGGAAGACGCGAGCGCCAAAAGAGGTTCAAAGGAGATGTCGCCTTTAAGTAAACCGTATGTGTCGGCAAAATCTCCCCGCGAGACAAAGAGGCCCAAAGGGCTTCATCCACTTTTACATACGCTGCAGATAAGCCCGATTCTGTACGCGAACCGTCGACGACAAGCGGGCGCAGTGACTCACCCCACCCCGTACTCATTTTGAAAACTTTTAACACACCCGCCGCAAGCTCCCACTCGACCCCGCCCAAGGCGTAGCGACCTGATCGACCCGAAACAACATCGTCAACTAAGGTCTCAAAAGTTGTACCGGCGACATCTTCGATGCCGTGTGACCAAAGCAACTCCGAACAAGCCAACCGACTCAAGGCACGCGGACGACCAACCATTCCCTTTACAGATAAATCGCCAGCGGTGCTTGGCAAAGCGCCCAACTCAGCAAGCCAGGCACGAAGCGCATCGGCAGCTTCTCCCATGTTGTCGGCGACTTTCACCGCACCATCCGCCCAGGCAGATCCAAAAGTTGCTTCCAGTGCAGGGATAACTTCAGCGCGAACGCGATTACGCGGCACCGTAGTGTCTGTATTCGTCGCGTCTTCGCGCCAGGGCACGCCTGCGTCAAAAAGTACCGCGCGAAGTTCACGTCGACGTCGAGCGAGTAATGGCCTTAAGCGAAAAGTACCGTCGCGAAAACCTTGAACGGCACGTGGCGCAGCCAGTCCCTCGACGCCTGAGCCGCGGGCACTACGCAGTAAAAATGTTTCCATTCGGTCATCAAGGTGATGCCCGAGACAAAGTGCACGTGCACCCAGCTTCGACATGACTTTCGCAAACCAGATGTGACGGTCTCGACGCAAGATTGTCTCGCTCGCTGGACCGACTGCCTCGCGCTGCCCAACTTCACAGGGAATTCCCAGTGTAGCTGTTAAAGCAGTCACCCAAGATGCATCGCCTGCTGATTCCACACCACGGACGCGGTGATCGTAAT
>CANHHS010000112.1 GCA_947460445.1 Opitutia bacterium
GAGCGACAGCAAGCAGCGCAAAAGCGCATGGGCATGGCCGGCGCAATTCAAAGTGGCACGGGTCCCGCTTCACCCGAGGAGCTTGATAGTTTGAAACGTCGTTACGGCTTCGACCGTCCACTCATTCAAGCTTACGCAATCTGGCTCGGGGTGTGGCCAGGACCTTCAACCTGGTCTATCGCACGACTTGATAAAGATGGTCAGGCCAAAGTCGAAGTACTCGATCCAGCGTTTAAAGATCCGCAAACCATTCAGGTTCTCCAAAAAGATCAGCAACTCACACTCATAACTTCCTTGAAAGACTGGCAGGTCGAACTCGCTCCACTCGATAATGATTCGAATCCTGCCGTACGTGTCGTGGTCTACCGTCCAAACTTCTCAGGCGTTCTCCAACTTAACCTTGGCGAATCCGCAGAAGACGGTCGGTCGGTCTGGGAACTCATCACGAGTAAAATTCCTGTCTCTGCGTGGTTCGGTGGGTGGTCACTACTCCTTGCTTACATCGTCTCATTACCTCTCGCCGTAGCGAAAGCGCTCCGTCACGGAAAATTCTTTGATTCAGTCAGCTCGGGAACGCTCTTCGTGCTCTACGCCATCCCAGGCTTCGTTCTTGCCGTCGCGCTCCAACAATGGCTCTGCTTCCGCCTAGGCTGGTTCCCGCATTCCGGTTTCGCACCTGACTTCAAACATACCTTTGTACCGCTCACTTGCGAAACCATCGGTTCGTTCACGATGCTCACGCTCTTCGCCAAGAACAGCCTACTCGACAATCTTTCCGCTGACCATGTTCGTACCGCCCACGCGAAGGGACTGAGCAAGGCACGTATCGTCATTGTACACGCGCTACGAAATTCCCTCATCCCACTGGCTGCTAATTTTGGACATATCATTGGCTTCTTCCTGACGGGTTCCTTCCTCATCGAGTATACATTCGATATCGATGGCATGGGCCTGCTGAGCTTCGACGCCCTCGTCCACCGCAACTTCCCCGTCTTCCTCGGCATCCTTACCGTCAGCAGCCTGCTGATGCTTATAGGTAATGTTCTCTCAGACCTTTGCGTAGCCCTGGCCGATCCGCGCATCCGTTTCGATAAAGCAAACTAACCATGCAATTCAACGCCATCACTCGACGCCGTTTTGCACGCTTCCAATCCATGAAGCGCGGTTGGTATTCATTTATTGTACTTGGTGTTGTCAGCATCCTCGCACTCATGGGCCCGCTACTTGTCGGGAACCGACCTTTAGCAATCAGCTATGACGGCCAACTACGCTTCCCGATTTTCTCGAGTCGTATACCCAGTTCGGAATTAGGATTACAGGGCGATGTCGAACCGAACTGGCGCATCTTGCAAACCAAGTGGCAAACGGAAGGTTCCAATAACTGGGTTGTGCTTCCGCTCATTCCATTCTCTGCAAACGAAGTCTGCGAAGTAAACCTACCCGCCCAGATCAATACCGAAGGGCGCTGGTCTTCACCCCAAGGCAGTATTACCGAAGGCCGCATCTTCCGCCTGAACACAGATGGTACTCGCGAGATGAGTTGGACGGTTATGGACGGCAAACTTCATGGCGACGCGCGTAAGATGCGCGACAGCAGCCAAGTTGCCCGTGGTAAATTTGAAAAAGGAAAGCTAATCGATCAAATCGGTGAAGCGACCGATTGGACTCCCAACGGCACTCTCTATACCTACATTCCGTCACCTGCACCACCCGGACTCGACGGCCATCTCTTGGGCACCGATGAATCCGGCCACGACATCTTTGCACGGCTCTTCTACGGGTATCGCATCATCCTCATCGCTGCTTGCATCTACATTCCGGTAATGTACGTCATCGGCCTACTCCTCGGAGCAGCCATGGGATATTTCGGCGGCTGGTTCGACTTGGTTGCACAACGCGCCATCGAAGTTTGGTCCAACATTCCCTTCCTCTACGCAGTCATTCTCCTTTCCACCCTACTGGAGCCTTCCCTCGCGCTGCTCATGATTATCTTGGTAGCGTTTTCCTGGATTGGCCTCGCACACCAAATGCGAGCTGCCGCCTATTCAACCGCATCCAAAGACTATGTGGCAGCATCACGCACCCTCGGTGCAAGCCACTTCCGCATCATCGTCCGTCACATCCTTCCGAACACTATCACTGTGGCTGTGACCATGCTACCCTTCAGCATCGCAGGCCTCATCGCCTCACTTTCTGCCCTTGATTACTTAGGATTCGGCCTGCCACCGACAGAACCTTCGTGGGGTGAATTGCTGCGCCAAGGAAAAGAAAATTGGATGTCCTGGTGGATCGCCACCCCCACTGTATTCTGCATGGTAAGCACATTGGTCCTTGTGAACTTTGTTGGCGAAGCGGTGCGCGACGCCTTTGACCCACGCAAAACTGACACATGAAACACCTCGCTTTCATTTTCGTCTGCCTGAGTGGACTCGTCGCCGCCGAGATGCGACCTGCGGATGTCTTCCAAGACCCACGCGCTGCGACTTTCTATAAAGAACACCCCGAGTTCTTCCATTTCGCCCAACCGAGCGATTTGCCGATCGACCTCCAATGGGAAAACGGAGACAGCGAGAAGGAGTTCGCTGATTCTGCGGCCAAACGTGGAGGCACATTACACATGATGGATCGCTCGACGCCACCTGTACTCCGGCGCGTCGGACCCAATGCCAATAACAGTTTCCGGGGTTACGCTTACGACTCCAACGATTTCAACCTGCTCGGGGCGCATCCTAACACCTACAAAACCATTCCCGGTCTGGCGACGCACTGGGCGATGTCCAAGGACGGTATGACCGCCTACTTCCGTCTCGATCCGAATGCACGATTCACTGACGGACAACCCGTCACCGCAGATGATTATCTCTACACCTTCTACTTCCACCGCTCCCCCTGGGCAGATGCGGATTGGTATGCCGACTTCTATACACGCGAATGGGGCGGCATCACCAAGTACGACGATTACACCATCGCTGTACATGCCCCACGCAAACGCCCCGACCAAATCAATTGGCTCGGAGGCTTACCACCCACACCCCGACAGTTTTACAAAGACTTTGGTCCCGATTACGTCACTGCCTACGCTCAAAAATTCCAGCCAACGACGGGCGCCTACGAAATTCGTCCTGAGAATTTCCGTCGCGACCAAGAAATTGTGATGACACGCGTGCAAGACTGGTGGGGCGACCATCGCAAGTTCTACCGCAACCGCTATAACGTTGAAGCCATTGAATTTAGAATCGTCCGAGAAATCGACAAAGCGTACCAGATTCTCCTGCAGGGTGAATTAGACATGATGCCAATCGGCACACCCCGTTATTGGTACGGCACCAACGAAACCGCTGCCTTCCAAAAAGGTTACTTAACTAAAGTTCAGTTTTTCAACGACATCCCGCGTCCACCGTACGGACTCTACCTCAACATCCTACGCGCGCCACTCGACAACCGCGATATTCGCATCGGCATTCAACACTCCATCGATTTCCAACGCGTCATCGACACCTTCTACCGCGGAGACTACGAACGCTTAAATCAGTTCAGCGAAGGCTACGGCGACTTTACAGATAAGTCGATTAAAGCCCGACCCTATTCGCCAAAGCTTGCCCGGGAAGCATTTGCGCGTGCCGGCTATACCAAGCTCGGTGCCGATGGTGTACTTCAAAACGTTCAAGGGCAGCGCTTGTCGTTTATGCTGACGTTTGACGACTCCGATCGTCGGAAATTCCTTTCAACCCTCGTTGAATCCGCGCTGCGCTGCGGCTTAGAACTGCGTACGGAATCGCTCGAACACACCACCATGTACCGCAAAGTCATGGAGAAACGTCATGACATGTGCTTCTGGGCATGGAATGCTACCGGCAAATACCCTGAGCTCTGGCAGTCCCATCATAGTGACAACGCCATCGAGAAATCCTCCTCCGGCGTCATCGTTCCTAAGCGACAAACCAACAACATCACAGGCTCACACGATCCCGCGATCGATAAACCTATCGATGCATTCCGTGCGTCGACCGATGAGGATGAAATGAAGAAACTCTCTTTCCTGATACAACGTCTCGTAGACGATGAAGCCAGCTTCGTGCCCGCTTTCCGTTTACCCGGGTACCGTATTGCGCATTGGCCCTGGTTGCGTTTCCCCGCTGAATTCGATGTCCGCTCCAGCGACGAACCGTTTACCTACGGTCTCTTCTGGCTCGATACCGCGCAACGCGATGTCGAGCTTGCTAACTTCAAAGCCGGCAAAGTACGTGGAGAGCCGACGACGCGTATCTTTGACCGCTGGCGGACAAATTAACGCTTAACGGCCTGAGCCCAGACAGATGCGTTCGATGGCACTGTTAAAGCCTTCGTTGCCGCCCAGGATATCAACGTCGAGACGTATATAGAGGAGAGGGATCGAAGGATGGAATTCCGTCTGCAAACGCACGGCGTCTTTCTCGGTTGTCACAATATAATCAGCCTTCGCCCTCAAGGCTCGCTCAAGAATTTCGTCCAAGTCCTCTTCGGCAAATGCATGGTGGTCGAGGAATCGTCGGTTAGCGACGAGATTGACGCCCACATCGCGCAAGGTGGCTTCGAATCGCTCAGGTGTAGCAATACCCGAGAAAGCCATCACCCGTTTACCTTTTAAGTAATCGAGTGGGTAGCGACCGGGGCCGTCGACTTCCACAAATTCACGCGGGCGGTGTGCACAGGCCACAATTTCCGCGGTGGTGTTATGACGACGAATCTCCGCCTCAAGCTCAGGGGGTACCGGGCCATCACACTTGGTTACAAAAATAAATGTTCCGCGCGAAAGATTCGCAACGGGTTCCCGCAAAATACC
>CANHHS010000113.1 GCA_947460445.1 Opitutia bacterium
AGCATTCAGACCGGTCAACTTGCGTGGCAGAATCTTGCCAGTCTCAGTGACATAGCGGGTCAGGGCTTCGGGTTGAGCGAAGTCGAAGTCATGAGGGTTCTTGGACCGATTAGGATTACCTTCTGTAGTCATGGGAGGGTTTGAAATGAGGAATCGACGGGAGGGGGGCAAGGGAAAAAGGGGGTACGGGGCTACAGGATGGCCGACATAGGTTTAGAAGCATGAAAATAAGGGGTTTTGGCAGTTAGAATGGGCTTTAAAAGTCGCCCTACCCTTTGCTGTGAATGACCCAACCTAGCACCTTAGAAGCGCTTACTAACTGAGAGGTTATAGCGCTGGTCCTCGCGTGAGTCTTTATTGAATCTAAATTCTGCACTCAATTGGAGTGAAGTTTGGCCTGTAAGCTGTTGAGCAAACGTTAGCCCAACTAGACCCGTGTTGCGGTCAGCAGAACTCTCACGAGTCGCAAAGGTTTCACCTGTAAGAGTAGCATTAAGACTAACTGCGGGGTTGCCCATCTCGCGCTCTATCGCAGCTGTGAGAGCAAAGGCGGTGAAACTCGTAGGGGCGTAGTTGAAATTAAACCCGAGTATACCGCGTGAAGCTTCGTCTGGATCAACAGCAACCGATAGATTGGCACCCGAGCCGGACTCTGTAAAAGCACCTAGAGTCGAGCGACCATGAACAAATCCAATAACTGCATTGAGTTCGCTGCCTGACTTTTCAACGAGCTGGATATCTGCGGTAATTTGGACGCTCTGCGCGGTGAGCGGTATATCGCGTGCGACTGAAGTCTCGGACGAGAGGATAATTTGCCCGTCACCCGAAGCGCCTAAATTCATACTACGGATAGTTGTGAAATCGAAGTTAGCCCATGCGATACACGCTTTAAGAACAGAGGGAGTACCGATTGATAATCGCTGCACAACGGTGAAGCCATGAACAGAGCCTGAGAGGTCTGTACGGCTATAACGTGTAGAGAATTTACCGTTGTTGATACCAAGGAAGAATCCGATGGTCGTCGCAGGACCGACATCACAGGCTGCACCCAGAACAGAGTTCGACGCAGAAAGGTTACGATCGAAAGACTGGGTTGATCCTTCGTTGCGATTAGCGGTTAGATAGCCTTGTGATAAAGTAAATTCCCAAGCACCAGGCTGTGAAAGATTTCGGCGATTTAGAAAACTGTCTACCGCCCCACGTAGCGAGGTAAGTGCGTAATCAGTAGTCCCAAAGTAGACCTCAGGTAAATACGGGTCATAACTCTCGCCTTTAAGTACAGCGAGAACCACCCGTCCGCCAACCTCTGTGCTGTTAATAAAACCACTTGGATGATCAACAGTCGAGGAAGGCGCTGCGGTTATGGCTGCCTTCTCGAGTGCACTCGCAAAAGCGGATTGATTCGAAGTGAGGGCATAGGCCGCAAGTGTCTGAGTCCCACTTAGACCTGTACCATACAGATTCCCATAAAGGTGCAGATGGTTCGTGTTATTATCGAAGAGGATGCGATTGGGTCGCTCTGCGTTGGTTAGGTCGCCAAAGGCGTCGACGATACCGCCCGAGGTGCGCAAGACAGTAAATACGTCACCGCGCTTCGGCAGGTAGTCAGCACCAAGCTCATCGACCCAGCCGAGAACATCGAGAGTGGTCTCGATTTGGATGACACAGCGACCAGCGAGGATATTATACTGGTCATGATGACCATCACCAGACCCTGGGGTGACACCGCCGAGCTCAGCAATGAAGTGGGAACCAGTGAGCAGAGTGGTGTCTCCGGTCGCTTGGGTGAGAACGCCAGGCGAAGCCCCTGCGGCGAGACTACCGCTGAGTGCAAGACCTCCAGAGAGAGTACCGGCGCCACTAAACGTACCGCGCTCACCAACGACAAGCGGGCCGATGATACTGCCGTCGAGTATAAGTTTGCCGACCGTAATCTCGGTGCCGCCAGTATAGGTATTAGCACCGGAGAGCGTCAGTGTGCCGAAATCGAGCTTGTAAACTGAACCGATGCCAGAGATGTCGCCAGAGATTGATGTGTCATGGTCGCCGTCAACCACGAGTACATGGCCGGCGTTATTGATATCGCCAGTCACGATTAGCGGGGCGGTATGCGTAACAAGGATAGAGTTGGTGGTGAGCGTTAGGTGAGTCGCAATAGTCTGGGTGAAGGCGGACTCGTTAATAATGCCACCAGAGCCGAGGGTGAGAGCGGAGCCGTCAACGACATAGGCCCCACCCGCTTCAGAAGAAAAGCGGATGCTGGCGATTGAGCTGAGATAAGCGTTGTTGGTCGCAGTGCCGCCAGTGCCGGCGAAGACGATAGCTGCTCCATTAAGAGGGGCTCCACCGCCAAGCCACTTCGCGCCGTTAGACCAGTCGCCTGTAGAATCAATCCAGACCGCTTCAGCATTCGGCATGTAATGCAAAATGACATGCGTACCATCGCTAGTGACTGAGAAGGCGCCGCCTGTCTCGGGTAGAAAGCCTTTAGTACCTTCAGAGGGACCACGCACGATAAGGAATCGTGTGGCATCAAATCCCGCAATGGATCCGAACGTAGCTATATTCCAGGCGTAGGCTTGGTTGGGGTCAAAGTTTGCTGGGGTGCCATCGACGAGCCCATTGAGCGACCATAGATTCAACTTGAATCGACTAAGCGGGGTTGACTCGACCGAAAGCGAACCAGCGGAAACTAACTGGTCGTAGCCAACCCCCGCTACGCCCGTAGCGTCAGCAACCTGCCAATTGTAGTAACCACCACTCTGCCAAGTAACATTGCCAGCCGTGAGCGTACCAATCGAAAGACCAGGGCTGAGAATGCCGCCGTTCCCAATAGTTAAAGCACCCACCGTTCCAGACCCAGTGATACTGCCTTCAATGCTGACGGTGATAGGACTATTTGTAGCCGTACCCGTCACTCGGAGCACACCATCCGTAACAGAGGTTGCCCCTGTATGACTCAAATTACCCGCAAGCGTAAGCGTCCCAGTCCCATTTTTAACAACACTACCAAGACCTGTAAATCCACTCGTCAGAGCGACATCACCCGCACCGCTAATAATCAACGGATGAATGCTAAGATCTACTGATTCAACCGTAAGCAAAGCTCCTAGATCTGCAACAGACCATACTTGATCTTTGGAAATTAGAATAGGCGCGCCGATTGATATCGCGGCGACCCCTGCATCAACCAAAAGGCCATCTTTGATATCGAGTTGGAAGGAGCCCGCGATGGCATAACCCGTAGAAGCAAATTCGAGGATTTTGACATGGATGTCTTCTTGAAGCGTCAGCGTGCCCGCCGTTCCTCCTAGCAAAGCACTACTGTTCGTAACCCATTTATGCCCATTATCCCAGTTTTGGTAGGTGCGATCCCAGCTACCTGAGCCCCCATCCCAAGCAGAAAAAGTGTCCGCCCTCACTGTACTTAGTGCTGCTAAGGCAGCCGCCGCTATGAGAAAAGATTTTAGAGACAAACGAGTATCAGTAAGCAGAGAACGCATGACCGAAATTTTACTTTCACACTCTGTTGGTCACAACAGTAAAACTGTATAACAAATATGCGGTATCTTTATTTAAATCTAAGCTAGCCAATGAAACAGCGTTTTTATTTTAATACGCCTTTGCCATAACCACGCGCCGGGCACTGGGCTCGCCCGTTACCACACATTTACCCGCTTCGGCAGGGGCATCTATAGGGATGCAGCGGATGGTTACTTTAAGCTCTTCTTTGAGACGCTTCTCCACTTCAGACGAACCATTCCAGTGACAAAGTGCAAACCCGCCATGGATCTCTGGGCGCTCGGGATTCTTTGGCGTAAAGTAAGACTTAAGCTCTTCAAAGGTATCAATGGTCTTGGTGTGAGCGGCTTGGAAAGCACGCGCACGCGCAAGTAGGTTGTCCTGGATTGCTTGAAGACGATCAGCGATTCCAGCGACAAGTTCGGCGCGAGGTACCGCTGACTTTTCTCCATTGTCGCGACGTGCAACCATGGCAACACCTGCAGCAATATCTCGTGGGCCAACTTCAATCCGGAGCGGCACGCCTTTTTTAATCCAGCCCCACATTTTTTCGCCACCGCGGAGATCGCGGTCGTCGATAGTTACGGTTAGTGGCCTTCCGTGGAAACTTTTAGCTACGAGTTCCTGCTGAAGCGTCTTGCAGTAAGCAAGAACCTCGGCGCGACCCGCATCATCTTTGTAAATTGGAATAATGACAGCGTGTTGCGGAGCTAAGCGAGGTGGTGCAATGAGGCCGTCGTCGTCCGCATGGGTCATAATCATGCCACCAATTAAGCGTGTCGACACGCCCCATGAAGTAGTATGCGCGTATTGCAAGGTGCCACCTTCATCTTGGAAGCGGATGTTGCAGGACTTGGAGAAGTTTTGTCCGAGATAATGGGATGTGCCTGCCTGCAGCGCCTTACGATCCTGCATCATAGATTCGATACAGAATGTTTCGACCGCACCCGGGAAGCGTTCACCTGATGTCTTCGTGCCCTTAATCACTGGCATCGCCATATGATTCTCAGCGAAGTCGGCATAGACCTCGAGCATACGAACGGTTTCTTCCATGGCTTCTTTTTCCGTAGCATGGACAGTGTGGCCTTCGTGCCAGAGAAACTCTGCAGTACGAAGGAAGAGACGCGTGCGCATCTCCCAGCGAACCACATTAGCCCACTGGTTAATGAGAATAGGC
>CANHHS010000114.1 GCA_947460445.1 Opitutia bacterium
GAGGCGAGACTAAAGACTAAGGACTAAAGGAAGAGGCAGTTGGGAGAAGCAGAGAAGAAAGCAGGAAGCGGGAAGCGGGAAGAGGGAGAGGGGAGACTAAAGACTAAGGACTAAAGGCTAAAGGAGTGAAGCTGAACAGCTGAACGGCTAACCAGCTGAACAGAGAGTAAAAAGAGAAACAGAGGCGGGAATTAAGAAATAAAATTAAAATTAAAAAGGAGCTAAGTGGCTAACCTGCTAACTGGCTAATTAAGAGAAGATGAGGCTGATTGGCTGGTTAGCTGGTTAGCTGGTTAGCAGGTTAGCTATTTGTGGGTGTTAAGGGAAGGTGGGGGCTTAAAAGCAAAGAACCCGCCGGGGGAATCCGGGCGGGTTCTTCGTCGTCAGCGAGGAGAGCCGGATTAGGCGTCTGGTTTTGTCTTACGAAGGCCAGTCACGCGACCGCCTTTGAAGTCATTACGCTTCTTAAGAAGTTCAACGCGTTCAAAACGCTTAAGAACGTTACGTTTGGCTCCACTGGAGGAGGCGCTGCTTTTGAAGCTATTGTGCTGGGTCATGGCCGTGAAAGAGGTCTGATGTAGAGGGTTTTGAGGGACAGGTGCAAGGCAAAGTTGGGTCTGCGACGGGAGTGGCTATGCGTGAGGTGTGGGAAGTAAGGGGGTAGGCGTTGTGGATTAAGGGGAGCGGGGTATCGTCATTCACCCCATACATGCTTGCGGGCTAGGGCAGAGCAGGCGAAAAAGGGTCTGTGCGTATCTTAGATCGATACATCCTTACGGAGTGGGCTAAAGTATTTGCACTTTGTTTTGTGTCTTTAGCCGGCCTTGTTTTGGTTTCATTGGCCTACGGTTGGGTGCCCGACTTCTTGCATTGGGGTGCAAGTATCTGGGATATGGTGGCATATCTTTTGTTACGTTTAGTGGGTGAAGTGACGTTACTCGTCCCTGTTTCACTCCTCGTCTCCGTTATTTATATTTTAGGTCAACTTAACCGTAGCCAAGAATTGGCAGCGGCTCGGGCTGCGGGTTTGAGTATCTCGCGTATCACCGCTCCGCTGTGGGTTGTTGCCGGAGTCTGTGCGGGAATCCTTGTCTGCCTGAACGTTGCCTGGGTTTCGTCATCGCAAGAGACGGCACGGTCCATTGCCGAGCAGGCTGAGTTTGCGTCGCTCGCGAAGAAGGGTGGACAAGTTAAGTTGGACGGAGACTCCGACTTCGTCGCCTTTGACCAAAGCAAGAAGGGACGTCGTTGGGTGATTGCGAAGCTCAGTCTGGCGGCGCAACGCGGCTCTGATGTTCGCTTACATTTATTGGATGCCCAGGGACGCGAAGTCCGTCGAATTTCATCACGCCTCGTTGATTTTCGTAAAAATGGTAATCGGTGGACGTGGAGTTTTCTGGATGGTCGCGATATGACGTTCAATCCCGTCACCGGCGAATTGCTCCGTCAGCCACACTTCGATAAACTTATTCTGCCTGAGGTCGACGAAGACCCCACAGTGATGACCTCCAGTTTAATTGATCCACTTCGCCTTTCCTTCCGAGAGCTTTCGGCTGTAACCGAAAATGCAGGTTTGTTCCCTCAGGGTCGCATGGCGAAGTTTACCATGCGCTACCACAGCATCTTGGCTGGTTCAGCGATTTGTTTGGTGGTTGTGGCGATTGCGATTCCCTTTGCGGTCGTTGGCGGTCGGACAAACCCAATGATTGGGGTTTCGAAGACACTCGGACTCTTCCTCGCATATTACTTTATCGATGCACTCTTCTCGGCGGTGGGCGCTTCGGGAACGATTCCGCCGCTGATTGCAGCGTGGCTCCCTGTCGCGTTGTTAGCTGTTTGGGCTCTTCCGCGCTTACGGGCGGTCGATTAATTTCATGCGTGCTGTTCGTCTTCATTCGGGCCGTCCGGCTCGTGCTCTTCAAGGTCATCCCTGGGCTTATGCTGCGGAGGTCGAAGTCCTTGGGCAACCTCCCGAAGATGGCGAAGGTGTTGAGTTGGTCGATCCACGTGGACGTTCCCTGGGTTCGGGCATCTGGAACTCCAAGTCGCAGATTGTCTGGCGTCGGTATAGCATGGCGCCACGTCGTTTAGATAACGTCTTGCTCGGTGATTTATTGGCAGCGGCGATTGCACACCGCCAAGGCGCACCCTTCACCCGATTGGTGCACGCGGAAGGCGATGGGTTACCGGGTTTAATCATCGATCGGTTTGGCCCTCTACTTTCCGTTCAGGCCAATACGCTCGGAATGGACATTCGTTTGCCAGCCATCATTGACCACCTTCGTCGACTGCTTTCGCCCGAAGAGATTGTTTTAAGAAATGATGCACCGGTACGTCGACTCGAAGGTCTTGAACTTTCAGTCACCACGGCGAGCGGCAAACCCCTGGCGACGCGTCGACTCGATATTGGGGGCATCAGTTGGAATGTCGACTTGCTCGGTGGTCAAAAGACAGGCCTCTACCTTGATCAGTTTGCCCAACATGCCAAAGTTGCTGCCTTGGCGAAAGGCCGGCGCGTCCTTGATGCATTTTGTAATCAAGGTGGCTTTGGTTTAGCGTGCGCGAAAGCGGGTGCTAATTCTGTGCTCGGCCTAGATCTCTCCGAAGAAGCGATTGCGGCAGCCAAAGCTAATGCTGCCGCCAACAAACTTCGTGCTGACTTCGAAGTCGCTAATGTCTTTGACTGGTTGCGCGCTTCCGAAGCACGCTTCGATCTCATCATTCTCGACCCTCCGCCTTTTGCACGGTCCAAGGATGCACTCGAAGGCGCCTTGCGTGGTTACAAAGATATTACCTTACGGGCATTTCGACTGCTCGCGCCGGGTGGCATCTTGGCAACCTACTCCTGTTCGCAGCGTGTGACCGAGAGCCTCTTTCAAGAAGTAACGGAATCGGCTGCAGCCGATGCACGACGTAACTTGCGTATTCTGGAGCGGGCTGCTCAGCCCGCGGACCATCCCGAACTCTTAAATTTCCCTGAAGGTCGTTACCTTAAGGGACTTATTCTCGAGGCAATTTAACCTGTGCCGATGTATGCAAGCAGGCTTACTTCGCCTGGATGCGTATGACGATCACTTCGGGAAGTTGAGCGTCTGCTCCCGGGTTGGGTAGTAAGACAAAGTCGTCTGCCAGCACCGGACTCCATTTCTCCCCAGTGAGGAGTTTCCAGCCTGCGGCGTGACGTGGCAGGAAGGCCACGAGGGGACGTCCGCCGCGTTGCGAGCCGTTGGTATTAACTGGCGCAAAGGTTTTGCTGCCTGCTTTGGGCGTAATCGTCCATTCCCACTCACTCGCAGAAATTTGTTTAAGCGTTTCCTCCCAGCGCAGCACACCGGGGGCCATGCGTGCTTCCCATTTGGGATCGCCGTAAAAGATCGTTTTATCGGCGTCAAAATCTAGTCCATTGAGGTCTTGGGCGTCGTCGCCTTTGGAATGAAGTTTTTTCCAGATCAGTGCATGGTGGTTCGCGAGCCATGCCTGGTTGAGGGAAAAGCGTCCGGGTTGCTCTACGAAGTAGTCGAGTACACCCCAGCCTGCGTAGCCGAACCAAGTCGGTACGACGTATCCCACCATTTGCTTTACGCCGCAGGAATGCATCCACGAGAGCGCCATACAATTTTTTCCAGGGATATTTCCCATTAAGCAGTTGCCGATAGGTAAGTAGACTTTGGGATTCGGTGAATCGACTGTATACACTTTGCCGTCGAGCGCTTTGCCGATGATGGTGCCATCTTTATGTCCAAATGTGCCATTGCGATATTTGTAGCCAGGTTGCCAGTCGTGCTCAGTTGCATGGCCTGAAGTGATGAACAGGTCAGTTTTACCTTCATTCAATTTCTGCACGATACTCTCTGTGGAGTCTTTGGCCCCGGAAAGTTTTTCAGCGACGCCGCCTTTGGACTTCGTCCATTTTTCCCCAGCCGTGAATTCGTCAAACCAGTAACCTTCTTCGACACATTCACTGGCAAAATTGGTACTCGCCCCAACGGTTCGAATGATGAGGGGTTTCGAATTATCGGTTAACTTAAGTGCGTCATCCGAGGTGCGTCCGGTGATGACGCCCCATTGGAAGTCTTCATAAGGATCTTCGTCATTATCGCGTGCCAACTGATGCATGTCGGCGGCTGCTTTGGCACCCAGCTCTTCTGGTTGAGCAACCCAGCATACCCAACGGGGTGATGCCGAGCGTAGTGTACTTTGGATCGAGAAGACGCTTCCCTCAAAGCGAAGCACTTTAGCTTGATGCGTTGCTTCAAGTGATTGCACGACTTGAGACCAGCCAGGTGCCTCGGCGGTCTTTTGGGAGACAACGACAACATAGTCAGCGGCTGGCAGGGCGAGGGGAAGAAACCAGAGGGCTAGACGGTTCATGGGATGGGAAGGGCAGGGAGAGACTAAAGACTAAAGACTAAAGGGAAGCGAGAGACTAAGGACTAAAGGGGAAGAGGAAGAGTAGGGAGAGACTAAAGACTAAGGACTAAAGACTAAAGGGTAAGAAGGGGCTTAAGAGTATCTTTTGTCTTTAGCCCCCGCGGGCTTTCTGTTGCCTTGTGGTGTTGATGATTGTCTCCCTTCAAGGAAAGTTGGCGGCCTGTACGGTCCTTCGGGCTGTTGTGGTCTGCGGCGGC